>CALJOJ010000006.1 GCA_937981665.1 uncultured Rubritalea sp. | reverse complement strand
CCTAACCAAAGAACTACCTCAGCATCGTCCATCGAGCAGCTGTGGTAAGGCGATCAAGTATGCACTTAATCAATGGTCGCAATTTATCCTCTACCTAGAAGATGGTCGCCTGCCGATAGATAACAACGGAGCAGAAAACGCGATCCGCCCCTGTAAATTAGGTCTGAAGAACTACATGTTCTTCGGAAGCTTAGAGGCAGGAGAAAACAACGCCATCCTCTACACACTTATTGAGAACTGCAAAGCAGCGAACCTCAATCCCCGAGACTATCTAGAATATGTTCTAGAGCACCTCAATAGCCAGTCAGCGCAAGAGCTAACACCAAATAAAGTAGCCCAATCTTGGGAGGAAAAAGCTCAGATAGCTCAGATAGCTGCCAGTTTTAAGACGCTTACAGTAGTTTCCATAATCAGTGTTTAAAATAAATCCATTTGCGGAGTGTCGGCGTCAGGCATGGTAGCGCGTGTGTTCTTTGCCTTGGGTTTATTTTTTGCGTCTGGCTTAGAGGAGTTCATTTCGAGATGAGAAAGGATGTCTTTGGCGCGATTCACGATACTTGGTGGTAGGCCTGCTAGCTTAGCAACTTGGATACCGTATGACTTGTCTGCTGTTCCGGGTAAAATTTTCCTGAGGAAGATGATGTCGTCATTCCATTCTCTAACAGCTACATTATAGTTAGCTACAGCCTCACGCGTATTAGCTAGGTCGGTGAGCTCGTGGTAGTGTGTAGCGAACAAGGTTCTTGATTTGATCTCGTCATGCAAGTGTTCTGCGACTGACCAGGCAATCGATAGACCGTCAAAGGTAGCTGTGCCTCGGCCGATCTCGTCTAGAATAACGAGTGAGCGTTTAGTGGCATTATTGATGATGAGTGACGTTTCATTCATCTCTACCATGAAGGTAGACTGACCTTTGGCTAAGTCATCACTTGCACCGACGCGGCAGAATATTCTGTCTGTTAGTCCTATGTGAGCGGACTCAGCTGGAACGTAGGCGCCAATCTGAGCCATGAGAGTAATAAGGGCTACTTGACGGATGTAAGTAGACTTTCCAGCCATGTTAGGGCCAGTTAGGATGAGTAAATTGGAGTCTTTAGGATTGAGGTGTGTATCGTTAGGTACAAATTTCTCATCTACTAGTGTCTGCTCTAGAACAGGGTGGCGGCCCTCAATGATTTGTAGGTGAGTAGACTCATCTAGTTCTGGACGGACGTGCCCCTGCAGCTGTGCGGTCTCGGTGAGACCAAGTAGGACGTCGAGCGTGGCGAGTGCGTCAGCAGTGGACTGTAGGCTGTCAATGTGCTCACAGATCTGATTTCTAAGTTTACTGAATTCTTCGTTTTCTAGCTGTCTGGCACGCTCTTCGGCTCCGAGTACTTTGTTTTCTACTTCCTTGAGTTCAGGCGTGATGAAGCGCTCGGCGTTAGCCATTGTCTGCTTGCGAGTGTAGTCCTCTGGTACTTTATCTGCTTTTGCTTTGGTGATTTCAATGAAGTAGCCAAAGACGTTGTTGAACTTGATCTTAAGCGTGTCGATCCCGGTGCGCTTTCGCTCTGATTCTTGGAGCTTGGCGATCCATTGTTTTCCATCAGTAGTGGCTGCTCGGAGTTCGTCTAGCTCTGAGTGATATCCGTCACGGATGACTCCGCCGTCCTTGAGATTAGCTGGTGGCTCGTCGACTAAGGCTGTGGCTAGTAGTTCTACGATCTCAGGGAATTCTTCAATTTTCTGAAGGAGCTGAGCAGCGAGAGCTGTGGAAGTGGCTACTGCGGTGAGGTCTTCTTTTAAAGTAGGAATGTAGGAGAGTGAGTTACCTAGAGAATGGAGATCTCTTGGTGTGCCCGCACGCTGTGAGAGCCTCCCTGTAGTCCGCTCAATATCACGAATGTTTTTTAAAGTAGAGCGGCACTGAGATAATAGATATGGTTGCGCGATAAATGCTGCGACGAGGTCTTGTCTCGCTAATAGAGGCTCAAGGTCTCTTAGTGGATGAAGTATCCAGTCTCTGAGTTTTCGTGCTCCCATGGGAGTGGATGTCTTATCTAGTGCTCCTAGAAGAGTATGCTGCTTACCTGTTCGTGATTCGACGAGGTCTAGGTTTCCCTGTGAGGCTGCATCGACCAGCACGTAGTTAGTAGACTCTCTGACAGAGAGCTTGCGCAGGTGGTCACATGAGCGTCTGAGCTGGTGGGTGAGGTAGTGGAGGATGGCTCCAGCTGCTGAGACTGCGGTATTTAAAGTACTGCAGCCAAAGCCATCTAGTGAGCTTACTTTAAAGTGGTCTTTCAGCGTGTGAAGGGCAGTTTCATACAGGTAGGAATAGGCATCGTAAGGCTGACAGGAAGCAATGTCAGCGAGCTCGTCTAGCTGGTCATCTGAGATGAGTATTTCTGATGGTGATAGGCGTTTGAGCTCATCAGTCATTAGTTCTTTATTAGAAAATTCAGCTAGCGTGAACTCACCAGTTGTGTGATCTGCGCAGGCGATGGCATAGGATGGCTTTTTCTTACTTCCTCCGAGGTAAACTGAAGCTAGGTAATTATGCTTAGTGTCATCCAGCAGGTTCATGTCACTGACGGTTCCGGCAGAGATGATCTGGGTGACTTCACGTTCCACGAGTTGACCAGCTACTGGTGTAGTGGTCTGTTCAGCAATGGCTACACGGGTATTCGCTCTGACTAGCTTGGCAATGTATCCTTCGGCAGAGTGATAGGGGAAGCCGCACATTGGAATATCATGTCGCTTAGTAAGCGCTAGATTGAGGACGCCAGCCGCACGCTGTGCATCTTCAAAAAACATCTCGTAGAAGTCACCCAGTCTGAAGAATAACACCACGTCGTCCGGGAGTGATCTCCGTATCGATTGATACTGGGCCATCATCGGAGTGAGTGTCTTAGATTTTGCTGGTTTCTTTGCTGCCATATTTCCAGCGAGTTTTAAACGTTTCGTTGCGTTCTGGAAAGCGTGGATTAAGAATTTTTTCTAGGGCATAAAAAATGGGTGGTTCTCAATATTAGAGGACCACCCATTTTATGGAAAGATAGATTTGGATTACTCGGCTGCTTTCGTCTCGGAGAGGTGTTCTTCAAGAGCTTTCTCTAGCTCTTCTCCTCTGAGGTTTGTAGCGACGACTTTGCCATCTTTACCAATGAGGAATGTAGATGGGTAGCTATTGATGCCGTATTTTAGAGCAAACTCATTGGTGCTGCCTTTACCATCGAAGTGTTGCACCCATGGTATTTCTTTTTCTTTAATGAGAGCTTCTAACTTTGCTTTATCGTCTTCTTCATCGACAGAAATAGCGATGACCTCAAAACCTTTGTCATGGTATTTTTCGTAAGCTTTTTTGAGATGGGGGATTTCTCTAATACATGGTCCGCACCAAGTTGCCCAGAAGTCAATGAGCACTACTTTACCCTTCATCGCGCCTAGGTCGACTTCTTGACCTTTTAGACTAGTGAACTTTATGTCCATAGAGTCTCCGATTTCAGGCTTATTAAAGTGAGCTTTCATAAGAGTGTAGGCATTGATGAGTTGTTTTTCTTTAGGGTGACCTACTGATTTCTTGATAGCCTCATCAGCTATTGCCATTGCTTCATCTTTTTTGTTGGCTTTGACAAGTAGGTTGAAGAGTGTGCGGCCGCTATTATAGAGGTCGCTTAGGTTTGCTTCTGAACCTTCTCCTGATGAGTCGAATTTCTCTTTGAAAATCGAAATTGTCTTTTCGCTTTGACCAAGAGTCTTGTATGATATGAGGAGCATCTGTTGTGCTTGTGCTCTATCTGCAGCATCTGGGTTTTCCTTGAGGTAGACTTCTATTTCAGCAGCTGTGGCTGTAGCGTGTTTCTTCGCGATGTCTTCAGCAGGTCCTGCAAATAGTGAGCTGCTGAGAGCGAGGCTTAAAGTTGTGTTTAGAATAGTGTGTTTCATATATGTGATGTGTCGTTCTGCTTATTTAAAGATAGCGTAACTAAAAGATGGATTTATCTCAAGGATGAATAAATTACGAGAAAGTCACTAAAAAATACGTTCTTTGGCTGGTTGGATATGTGCGTAGTAGCGATTTTGCTGATGTTCTAGGCTGATGTTTGCATTAAATAGGTTGCTGAGAGACTTACTAGTTAAGGTCTCTGTGATCTTCCCAGAGGCAAGAGTATTACCGTCTTTAATCTGTAGAGCATGAGTGAAGCTAGGCATGATCTCCTCTACGTGATGGGTGATCATCACGACAGTTAGATCCTTACGCTTTTTCATCAGTTGTTCAATAAACGCTAAGTAGTGTTCACGTGCTGCTGGATCAAGACCTGCGCAGGGTTCGTCTAGAACTAGAAGCTTAGCGTCATTCATAATGGCGCGGGCGATCAGTATGCGTTGCTTTTCTCCCTGTGAGAGAAATTCCCATTGACGGTCACGGATGTCCCAAGTGCGAGTTTCCTTGAGCACCTTGATAGTCTGCTCTACGGTTTCTGGATCCGCATCTTGCCAGAAATTTAGTGAACCGTCTTTTCCTGTAAGAACTACGTCTGCAGCCATTTGATCTTCATCAACGAGGCTGGAAATGTAAGAGCTGACTATGCCAATGTGGAGACGACGATCCGGCCAACCGTGGGTGTCATCTACATAGCCATCGAGGACAGAAATCTGACCTTTGGTAGGCTGCAGGTAGCCAGTGATCATGTGGATCAGTGATGACTTACCACAACCATTAGCTCCCATGACGACCCAGTTTTCACCAGGGTTTACCGTCCAGTTAAGATGATCTAAAATAATGTGATCACGTTCGTGAAAGATATTGGTGACTTGGATGATTGGTTTACTCATGAAATATCTAGTCAGAGATTAATATCCGAGCCATGGACCTAGCCATCTTTCTGCATCATCTATGTCCATGGACTTTCGCTTGGCGTAGTCTTCTAGCTGATCTTTCTTGATGTTATCGATAGCGAAGTACTTGGAGTCTGGGTGTGAGAATAATAGGCCAGAGACTGCTGATCCTGGGTGCATGGCGCAGGACTCAGTGAGTTCTACTCCAGTCAATGCCGTAGCATCTAAGATTCTGAATAGAGTGATTTTCTCCGTGTGATCTGGCTGAGACGGATAACCTGGAGCAGGGCGGATGCCTTGGTAGATTTCTTTGATCAGTTCGTTGTGGTTAAACTGACCTGGACGCTCGATGCCCCATGCTATCCTTGCTCGGTGGTGAAGGAGCTCAGCAAAGGCTTCTGCAAGTCGATCAGCAATGGCTTGGACCATGATGGCAGAGTCTAGCTCGTGTTTTTCACGTAGTTCTGCAGCCCACTCGTCTGCGCCATTGATACCGACGACAAAGCCACCGATATGATCTTTCGCATCTTTATTAGGTGAAATGAAATCACTGAGAGCCCAATGCGGGTTCTTGTTGTTATTCGTCTTTGCGTTCTGCTGACGCAGGGTGTGGAAGGTGGCGTCATTTTCACTGAGTACTACATCATCTCCTTCGGCATGAGCTGGGAAGAAACCGTAAATTCCATTGGCTGTGAATTTCTTCTCACTAATGATTTTTTCTAGCAGAACTTGCGCATCTTCATAGAGTTCCTGAGCTACTACAGCAGCTTCAGCATTCTTAGTTTTCAGTACTTTTGTCTCTCTGTCCCAGACTCCGCGTAGCTCCCAGGCATGGAAGAATGGTGTCCAGTCGATGTATTCAGCGAGTTCGCGCAGTGATTGGTTGTTTATTTCACGTGTACCAAGAAATTCTGGCTGCGGTGGTGTGTAGTTGTCCCAGTCAATCTTAACGCGGTTTGCTCGTGCATCGGCTAGGCTGACAGTTGGCTTTGATTTTTTATTAAAGGTGTCGCGTAGCTTAGTGTGGCGTTCTTCGTTCTTTGCCACGTAGTCAGCTTTTTGTTCCTCTGAGAGTAAACTAGTGGTCACAGGAACCGAACGTGAGGCATCTAAGACATGGACGATTGGTCCGCTATAGTGAGGCGCTATTTTGACTGCTGTGTGTGCTGGTGAAGTGGTGGCTCCACCGATGAGAACCGGGATGTCTAGTCCGCGGCGTTCGAGTTCTTTAGCCACACTCACCATTTCATCTAGTGATGGGGTGATGAGACCAGAGAGACCGATGATGTCACAGCGCTTTTCAATTGCGGTATCAATGATTTTGTTAGCAGGAACCATGACGCCGAGGTCAATGACTTCAAAGCCATTACAAGCAAGTACTACCCCGACGATATTTTTACCGATGTCATGAACGTCACCTTTAACCGTAGCCATTAAGATGCGGCCAGCAGTCATCGACTTTTCAGCTTCCGTCTCTGCTTGATCTTGGGTGAGTGAAGGGTCTTCAGCGATGAGACCTTTAGCTAGCTCTATCACCTTGATACGCTTTTCTTTTTCCATGAATGGCTCTAGGTAGGCGACAGATTTCTTCATTACTCGGGCAGACTTTACCACCTGAGGAAGGAACATTTTACCTGCGCCGAAAAGGTCACCAACGATCCCCATGCCGTCCATGAGTGGGCCTTCGATGCACTTGAGAGGTACTTTGTATTTCTCAAGTGTCTCAGCCGTGTCTTCTGTAATGAAGGTGTCTATTCCTCTGAGCAGGGCGTGCTCTAGGCGTTTTTCAACCGGCTGCTTACGCCATTCGAGATCTTCTTTCTGAGCATCTTTTTTGATGCCTTTGAACTGCTCAGCGTAGTCTAACAAACGCTCAGTAGCATCTGGGTCGTGGTTGAGGAGGACGTCCTCTACATGCTTGAGCATGTCTGGCTTGATCTCATCATAGACTTCTAGCATCCCTGCATTGACGATGCCCATGTCCATGCCATTTTTACCTGCGTGGTATAGGAAGGCAGCATGCATTGCTTCACGTACTGGGTTGTTTCCGCGGAATGAAAAGGAGACGTTAGAAACACCACCGGAGATCTTCGCTCCTGGTAGGTTTTCTTTGATCCACTTGGTAGCTTGGAAGAAGTCTACAGCATAGTTATTATGTTCTTCAATGCCTGTAGCAACGGTAAGAATGTTAGGGTCGAATATGATGTCCTGTGGATTGAACCCGACTTCCTTAACGAGGATGTTATACGCTCTTTCACAGATAGAAATTTTATCTTCATAAGTTGCAGCTTGTCCCTCTTCATCAAAGGCCATTACGACTACTGCTGCACCGTATTTCATAATGGTACGAGCTTGGTACTTGAAGTTTTCTTCGCCTTCCTTCAGTGAGATGGAGTTGACGATTCCTTTACCCTGTAGGCATTTGAGACCAGCCTCGATGATTTCCCATTTGGAGGAGTCCACGGTGATAGGGACCTTGGTGATATCCGGCTCAGACTGCACGAGAAGTAGAAATTTAGTCATCATCTCTACGCCATCGATGAGTCCATCATCAAAACAAATATCGATGACTGGTGCGCCATTTTCTACCTGCTGACGGGCTACTGCGAGAGCGTCTTCTAGGCGTCCTTCTTTGATCATTTTACGGAAAACCGGGGAGCCAGCTACATTGGTGCGCTCACCGATCATGAGGAAATTTTTGTCGGCTGTGTGGTTGTACGCTTCAGTGCCAGATAGTCTCATGAGAGGTTCTATTTCTGGGATTTTACGTGGTGGTACACCCTTTACCGCGCGGGCTATTTCTTTGATGTGCTCTGGAGTGTTTCCACAGCAACCACCAGCGATATTGATAAAGCCTGATGTCGCGAAGTCCTTGAGGCTCGCGTACATGTCTAGCGGTAAGTATGGGAAGCCAGTTTCTGATAGTGCGTCAGGCATTCCTGCATTCGGATAGCAGGAGACGTAGCACTCAGCGACGTTAGAAAGTTCTTCGATAAACGGACGCATTTGCTCTGGTCCAAGTGAACAGTTGAGTCCCACAGCTAACGGCTTCACATGTGCTACTGCGTTCCAGAGAGCTTCTACTTTTAGGGCTGAGATCATGGTCTCTCCACCGAGTCCTACTGCTGCAGAAATAATGACAGGAAGGTGAATATTATCTTCCTCAAAGATGTCTTGGATCGCTACTAGTGCGCACTTTGAGTTGAGTGCATCGAAGATGGTTTCGACCATGATGATGTCTACACCACCTTCTATAAGTGAGCGGATCTGACGTTTGTAGTCTATATATACTTGGTCCCATGTTACGGTTCTGAAGCCAGGGTCATTCGGGTCTACTGCAGCGTTATTGAGCCCCACAGTCATTGGCCCAATGGCACCAGCAGCGTATCGCTTGATGCCAGTCTCAGCCTGGACTTCATCACAGGCTTGACGGGCTATCCTAGCTGATTCGTGATTGATCTCATGAGCGAGGTCGATGAGGAATGGATCTTCTATGACTTCTTGATAGAAATCTGGATCTTTACGGCTACCATCACCTTTTTCACGTGGATCTTCTACGAAGAATTCTGACTGAGCGATAGAGGTGCCTGAAAATGAGTTTGTTTCAACGATGTCTGCACCGGCTAAAAGGAAACGCTTGTGAATATCTAGGATGACATCTGGGCGAGTGATAGAGAGGATGTCACCGTTATTGAGGATGTCTTTTTCTATGTCCTTAAAGCGCTCACCACGGGCATCTTCCTCGCTGAGTCCGTAGCCACGGATTGTAGTTCCCATGGCACCATCAAGGCAGAGAATACGTTCTTCTAAGAGGGCTTTGAGTTCTTCAGTGGCGTCTGGTTGCATGCGTTTTACATACGTTAATCAGGACTGGAAATCAAGGATTCATATCGTCACATCTTGATTTGTTGATTTGTTTTTATATCGGCTTATTCTGGCTGTGCGGAGTGTGGTATTTCTGCTGGTAGTCGGATGTTGAGCAAGGCAGCGATAAGGGTGAAGACTGTGGCACAAATCAGGCAGGCTGTAAGCCCTCCAGTGAGGTAGGCTATTCCAGAACTTAAGGTGCCGATGAGTCTGCCGCAGGCATTTGCCATATAATAAAAGCCTACATTGACCGCTACTTCCTCAGTCTTGGTGTAGGCGAGGATGAGGTAGGAGTGAATGGAGGAATTGACCGCGAAGATGATGCCGAAGGTGGAGAGCCCTAGAAGCAGTGAAGTGGTAGGGTGGAAATTTCCAGAAATAGCGGCAGTGAGGGCTGCGCAGGTGCCGACTAATAGAAAGGCCCAGAGTTTCAGATTACTGAGGACAGAATCGATACCTAGATTCTTAGATTTCTTGGTTCGGCTGAGCTGAGGAGCAATCGCTTGGACAAAACCGTAACCGATGATCCAAAGTGCCATGAAGGAGCCGACTTGGGAGAAGCTCCAGTCTAGAGACTCGTGTAGGAAAATGGGAAGGCCGACGACGAACCAGACATCACGTGAGGCAAAGAGGGCTGCACGTGCAGCGGAGAGGCGATTGATAGCTGGGCTCTTGGAGAAGAGCTGGGTGAATGTTACCTTTGACTTCATTTTACCAAAGTCACCACGGATAGTGAGTAGCGAGAGAATGAGTGTGAAACCGATGAGTCCAGCGAGCGAGTAGAGTGAGGTAGTGAATCCAACTTTAGCAAGCAGGACTGAGCCGAGGAAGAAACCAAGACCTTTGATGGCATTTTTAGATCCTGTTAGAAGAGCGACTAGCTTGAAAAGGCCGGATTGGTTGTCCTCGCTGATGAGAAGCTTGACTGAGCTTTTGGAACTCATTTTGGTCAGGTCCTTGGCTATACCAGAGAGGGCTTGGATCGCCATTACGAAGATGACTGAGGCGGCAACGGCCCAGTTTTCTTGGAATAAAGTGAGCCCTAACAGTGCGATGATCTGTAGAGTGAGGCCGGTGAAAAGTGTCGACTTAAGCCCGAAGCGGGAAGCCAGCCAACCGCCAAAAATATTGGTGGCAATACCAGCTACCTCATAGAGGATAAAGAGAAAGGCGAGCTTGTCTGGGGTGAAGTCTAATTGGTGAAAATGCAAGAGTACCAGCATGCGGAGCGCACCATCCGTGAGCATGAATGCCCAGTAAGAGATGGTGACCGCGATGTAGGAACCTTTGTTCATCTTATAGAGCTATAAAGACTTGGCTACTTTTTGCACGAGTTCCATCATTCTGGCGGCATAGCCCGTTTCATTATCATACCAGACGAAGAGCTTTAGCTGAGTATCGTCGATGACCATCGTGGACTGAGCGTCAATGATACCACTGCGGCGGTCGTTGGTGTAGTCTGCAGAGACTAATGGCTTTTCTTCATAGCCTAGAATGTCTTTGAGATAAGTTTCTGAGGCATCTTTAAGAAGTGCGTTTACTTCTTCCACAGTGGTTTCACGTTGGAGCTCGAAAACGCAGTCTGTAAGAGATGCGTTGAGAAGCGGGATGCGGACTGCGAGACCGTTGAGTTTCCCTTTTAGCTCCGGGTAGATCATAGTGATAGCAGTAGCTGATCCGGTAGAAGTAGGAATGAGTGAATTAAGACATGAGCGTGAGCGGCGTAAGTCTTTATGTGGTGCATCTACGACGACTTGCGTGTTGGTAACATCGTGCATGGTGGTGATGCTGCCGTGCTTGATGCCGATGCTTTCTTGGATTACCTTGATGGCTGGAGCGATACAGTTCGTGGTGCAGGAGGCAGCAGTGATAAGGTGGTGTATCGCTGGATCATAGAGATCATCATTACACCCGATGACTATATTTAGAACTCCGTCTTCTTTTACTGGTGCCGCAGCGATGACTTTTTTTACGCCTTGTTGGAAGTATGTATCGAGCGTTTCTTTATTACGAAAAGCTCCTGTAGCTTCGACAACGATATCACAGTCTGACCAGTCAACTGCTCCGATGGTGTTCTCATGGGTGATATTGATTTTTTCACCAGCGACGGTGATGGAGTTGTCATCGAAAGAGATGTCTTTATCCCAACGTCCATGAACGGTGTCGAACTCTAGTAGGTGAGCGGCAGTTTCAGCATTGCCAATATGTTCATTGATCTGAATAACCTTGTATTCAGGATGAGAGAATCCCTCACGGAATCCTAGTCTACCCATTCTGCCAAATCCATTTATACCTACCTTTAACATACCAGTAAGCTAGCTAAATGGATGAAATTAGCAAGTCTTAGTGAGGTGACTAGTTTGTCACAATCAGGAATCATATTCCCAGGATTTTAGAAGTTCATTGCTAGAACTAGTTCTTCTTCAGAGAGGTAGAGTGGGTCTTGGTCAGCGATGTCTAGGATCTCTGCTGTGAATGTGTCTTCAGAGGCAGAGATTCCAGCTCTGCTAGAGTATGCAGAAAGCTTCTCAAAGGGAATATCCTTGATGAAGTCGGTGTCTGTTTTTTCTGAAATTTCAACGAATTCAGCATCAGAGTTTGTATTTTCTTCAGGTGCCATTTTAGCGACGATGAGCGCACAGACTACTGCAGCTGCTACGCCGAGTCCGATTTTTGCAAAGTTAGGAGAAGTGATGCGTTGCCAGAGTGATGGAGTAGAGGTCTCGATCTCGTCATTCTTACGGAGCGAGCGGACTTCATGCATTACGTTCCTAGAAAATAGAGCACTTGCCTCAACTGGATAGTTAGCTTGATCTAGCACTGCCCAGAGGGTGTCATTTTCCATCTCATTGATTTGGCAGTCAGTGAGTTGAGTTGATTTCCCTGAGCTGATTGCTGTTGTGTCTGGAGTGTTTTTCATGACAATGGAACTTATATCTATAGGTAGTAACCCATCTAGTTGGTGAAAGTTGTTAAGAAGTTAGAAAAAAATGAATCTTTTTTTGTGGTCATTATATTTACTTTTTATTGAGTTGCTCTACTTCTGGGCGGACATCTGGGTCGAGGGGGGGACCAATGGTACCTAGTGCTCTAATTTTTGAGAGCGAGGCGTTGACTATTAGGTCAGCTTTCCCGATTTCTATAGCCAGCATTTCACTGTTAAGAGTGATTTGCGGAAGGCTTACTTTGGGAGGTTGATTTTCAGGGGATATTATTTTTTCTTCTGTTAGCTCTTCTTCTACCGTGATTGGGAGAATTGAGACTAGTGAGATGAGGAGAGTGAGGATGAGGGACTGCATTAAGATCTGGATGAGAATAGTTCATTTATTGAGGTTTATGACGTTGGCTACTATGGGGTTTCAGTAGTTTTCTCAGTCACGGGCTCTTCAATTTTGGTCAAGTTATGAACGGGTAACTTGACGTCTTTTGGAATTAGAGGGAAGAGTTCATGAATGAGTTTCGGGCTTATGGTGAGGCCGGCTCCATCAATAAATTTCCATCCAGTTATCTCATTACCAATAGCGAGCATGAAGGAGTCGACGTCGGATTTCTTACCGCTTAGAGTCATTATGTACTTGGTGGTGACGAAGCATATTTCTTCTTCTTCGCCATTTTTGTAAAAGACCTTAGGTGGAGTGGCGACGAAATCATCTATAGTGATGTTTAGTTTTTTGAGTGTTTTCAAGGAGCCATTAATTGCTTTTCTGTATTTTTCTTTGCCACCGATTTTTTCAAAAATAACTGGATGAGCACTTTC
The DNA here is from genome assembly GCA_937981665.1 of uncultured Rubritalea sp. GTDB lineage: Bacteria > Verrucomicrobiota > Verrucomicrobiia > Verrucomicrobiales > Akkermansiaceae > Rubritalea. The sequence goes on along the minus strand of CALJOJ010000006.1, from coordinate 49,768 downwards.
TACTAGAGTTTGGGAATCTCCTTTACTGAATGCGTGCATTAAATGAGTGACCTCAAGAGCGATAGATTCTTCCTTAGAGGTGCCTTCTGGTGCTTTGAAGAGTGGTTTTTGAGGCGTTGTTTCAGAGGTTTTTCCTTGTTGATCTTGTGGCGCGTCGACTGACTCTTTACAGCTTACCTGAAGAAAAACGAGAGATGTGATGAAGAGATACTTTAGCATGATTTTTTTTTGGTGTGGATGTTTACAGCTCTGATCAGGTATCTGAGCTAGACTCAGCTGGAAATATAACGGAAGCTTTTTCTTTCTTGATCAGGTTTATGGTTGGGGAGGGTGAAATGATTGTTGAATCGAGTATTAGCTTTCCCAATTTTCTATTTTATTGAGCATCCACTTGATCCAGAGTGGGTGGGTATTTAGGCAGGGGATGAGTTCAAATTCTTCACCGCCGTGCTCGAGGAATTCTTCTTTTCCTTCCATACCGATTTCTTCGAGTGTCTCTAGGCAGTCTGAGATGAATGCTGGGCAGATGACTTTGAGGTTCTTGACTCCTTCTTTAGCGAGTCTTTCGATTTCAAAATCTGTGTATGGTGCGAGCCATGGGTCACGGAGTAGACGTGACTGGAATGAGATGGTGACGTCTTTTTCGTCAATATTTGCGTGAGCCATCAGGGCCTTCGCAGTGGCGTAGCACTGGTGTCTGTAGCAGGTGTGGTGAGCTGGGTGACAGGTGTCACAGCAGTTTTTAGTGACGAGGCAGTGAGCGTGTGAGGGGTCAGACTTTTTGACATGGCGCTCAGGGATGCCATGGAAGGACATCATGAGGTGTGCGCCTGTGCCTTCTAGCTGAGGCTTGATAGACTCCCAGAGTGCATTGATGTAGTCTGGATCATTGTAATATGGCTGGACTAGCTTGGTTGTGATGTCTGGAGCTTGCTCGCGGAGTTCTTCCATGGCTTTTACGACCGCGGACTCGTAGCTAGACATGGCGTAATGCGGGTAGAGTGGGATGATGAGAAGCTCGGTGACACCCGCTTCTTTGATCTCTTTTACGATATCTGAAGTAGATGGGTTTCCGTAGCGCATGCCTAGAAAGATAGGCATCTTAGTGCCTTCCTGAACGAGTGTCTGCTGAGCACGGCTAGTGACGATGAGTGGAGAGCCTTCTTCGGTCCATACTTTAGAGTAGGCTTCGGCACTGGCTATAGGTCGCTTAGGCAGGATGATAAGCTTGAGTAAGAGCTTACGCTTCCATTCTGCGATGTCTAATACGCGCTCATCCATGAGGAATTCTTCGAGATATTCTCTTACGTCAGGTACTTCTGTAGAGTTTGGTGAGCCGAGGTTGAGTAGTAGTGCGCCTTTCATGTTGATGTGTTTAAAGTGTGTTTGGTGTCTGAAGTTATATACTGTTAATAGAGCATGTTTTTTCAGAAGTTACAGAAAGTTTTGCATAAACTTCTAGAAATAGTGAGAAGTTGGAGAGCTCTCACAGGGTTTCTTATTTAGAACAGATCTAGATTTTCTTGGGGAGGCTGTGGGGATTTTAGATCTTCTGCTGATGGCTCTTGTGACAGAGTTGGAGATGGCTTTGGGTTGGATTCGGCTATTGGAGCTTTTTTTGCTGGCTTGCTGTCGCTAATGAATGAATGTGCTTTCGCCATTTCTGTAGTGACTTGAGCGAGTGGTTTGATGAGATTTGCAGGGAGAGGGAATTGCTTTTCCTGGATGCCAGGGGCTAGTTCTGGAGCAGTGAGGTAGCCTTGTTTCATCATTTCATACTTGGCGTCGATGTTGTCTACGTGATGTAAGATGACTGCTTCTGGAGTGCGGGGAAGGGTCGGTGAGCCAAACTCATGGGTCCCGTGATGGGAAGCGATGAGGTGTAGTAGGTGAATCCTGACTTCTTCATTGGTAGGGATAAGTTTTTCCCAAGCGCTTTTGGTTTCCACACAGGAGGTGATCATTTCTTGCCAGAGCTTATCCACGAGATTAATCCCAAGCGGGATGTGTCCTAGCATTTCACCTTGGAGATTATAAGGCTGACTGAATCCACGTTCAGGGTAGGTGTTTTCCCAGAGTTTACCACAATCGTGGAAAAGCACACCTGCGATGAGTAGGTCGCGATTAAGATCTGTGTATACGGTGGTGAGGGCTACTGCGGCGCGCATCATCTGGGATACGTGCTCTAGGATGCCACCACGACGGGCATGATGGTTCTTTCTCGCTGCTGCGGTACGACGAAATTTCTCCCCGTATTCATCGAGAAATGTTTTACAGAGCTGGTGTAGTCTGGGGTCGTTGATGCTCGTTGTTAGATCTACGATGTCATTCCAGTCACGAGTCTGGATCTTGCTGGTCTGTGGATCACCGATGAGGAAGTTCTGGATCTCTCCTTCATTGAGGATGCGGAACTGCCAGCGGTTGGCATCGATGCCGTATTGGTTCTGCGTCCAGTCGCCTTCTAGACGAATGAAGCTATCGAGTTCGATGCTCTGTATTGCTGAGAACTGGGGTAGGTTTTCCCAGATTTTGAGTGAGAACTGATCGATGGCATCTGTGAGGGTGACTTGGAGGTATGGTTTACCTGACTTGGTGGTCTTGGTGACGCATTTCTGTAGCTGGGTGTCTACCGTGGCTGTGGTTGGGTTCTCGCTGGTGTTTTGCTTGAGTTCCGAGATGGTAAAATGCGACATGGAGAGTCTGAAGTTTTTATTTAGAGATGAACATGCTGCTGAGTGGTGAGTCTAATAGCATATTAAGATAATGAAGTATTAAGGAGCTACGATGATAGCATCACCTGCTTGGATATCTATGTCACCAAAGAATGATTCTGCGATAGGATCAGCGTAGCCAATCATATTTTCCATGCGCCCCATATTGATGCGACCAATGATACCGCCTGTGTCACCTCTGCGGATACCTAGAATCTGGCCTGGTGAGATGTTCTGAGGACGTACTAAGTCGAGCACGAGGATGCCACTAGCAGGGTCATAGACTTGGACTGTCGCCATGACGAGAGCATTAGCGATGACTGCTGCTCTGGCTGCGTCTACTGGTGGTTCGTCATTGAGGATCTCTCCCTGAATGATCTCTGCCTCTTGATTGAGCATATCGTTTTCTGCATTAGCTGCAGCTTGGAGTGCCTTGAGATGTGCGATTTCTTTAGCTTGTTCTGCAAGCTTATCGATCATCTCTCCTGATGGCTGAGCGACCGTAGCGGTATTTTGAGCGAGAGGGTTTACGAAAGCTGGGTTAGCATTATTGAGATTACTAGGAATCAGAGTTGGTGAGCTGTAGTCACTAGGGAATGGGTTATTATAGATGGGAGAACTTGAGTAGAGATTACGCTTGCGCTGGTTCTCTAGTTTTAAGCTTTCTAGCTCTTGTCTGAGTTCTCTGATTGATAGGTCCTGATTTACTTTCTCCACTGTGGTTTGCTTGGCAGTGCCAGGATCCTTGGAGGTATAGGAGTGCACGAGTGCTGCTACGAGGAGAGCAAAGGTGGCGCAGATGAGTATTCTTACCGTGTTCATGGCGAGATATTGGTTTTTTTTTCTACAATACGAAAGGTTAAAATACGTAAAAATGCTCAGTATTTACAATCGGGCTTGAGACTTGGTTCATATTGGCTCAAAGTTAACCACGTGAGCATGCAGGTTTCAGTATTAGGTAGTGGAAGTGGGGGAAATGTCACCGTGGTGAGATGCGCGAGTGGTGACTATTTGATCGATGTGGGGCTGAGTGCCAAGCAGGTAGTTCTTAGGCTAGAGCAGATGGAGGTAGATCCAGATGGTCTGGCTGGTATTTTTCTCACTCATGAGCATAGTGATCATGCGCGTGGACTGGATGTCTTTTTAAGAAAACGTAGCATCCCTGTCTATGTAAATGCACTGACTAAGGAGTCACTAGAGTATGGCATGAAGAGCGAGGTTAAGTGGAAGGTGTTCCAGACTGGGCAAGCATTCGAGGTGGCTGACCTGACGGTGACCGCATTCCCTATTCCGCATGATGCTGCTGAGCCAGTTGGATTTGTACTTGAAGATTCAGAGGCACGCTTTGGTCTAGTGACAGATGTGGGCTACATCACCCAGTCTATGCGGGTGAATCTAAAGGGGGCTGACGCGCTTTTCGTAGAGGCTAACTATGATGAAGAGCTCTTAGAAACAGACACCAAGAGACCATGGGCTACTAAGCAGCGTATTTCTTCGAGACACGGACATTTATCTAACACTCAGGCGGGGGAGCTTATCGCCGATGTCGGCTGTGAAAAGCTTCGATGTGTTCTACTAGGCCACCTTAGTAGTGACTGTAATAATGCAGACGTCGCTATAGATACGATCAAGCCGATGATAGATTCTCTAGATGTGCAAAATCTAGTTTGCGCCAGTCAGGGTGAACCTACTAAGTGGCTAAAATTTGGCCAAGATAAGGCTGAGCTGGTTCTTGAGAAAGTAGCTAAAGTTTCCCCTGAGGTTAAGCTAAACCAAGCGGATTTGTTTTAGAGATCTACATGCTCTGAGATAGGGTTTCTCATTTAAACGGTTGTTTTCTTTTGTGCGTAAAGTAGTTGAGAAATGCTAAATGATGCAGTAACACTAGGTTATGATATTTAAATTCCTACCTATGATTGGTGCTGTAGGCATCGCGATGTGTACGTCATCTTGTGTGGTTCCATCTGGGCATGTAGCAGCGCGTGGCGCAGCTGGTCCATCAGTCTATTCAGCGACTACTGGTTTATCAGTATTACCATACGGATACAGAACTCACCAAGTAGGTGGTATTGCCTATTTCTTCCATAATAACTTCTGGTACACCCAGCGTAGGGGAAGATATTTCCGTACTGGAGCACCTAGAGGGTATTCGAATTACTACAGAACGAACGTTAAATATAGTAGCCAATATAGTAATAACTCAAATAGACGAGTCTATGGAGGCAATAGCGCTAATGCTCGAAGAACCAATAATGTGAATCGTAACTCAGCATACCGTTCACGTGTGGTAGAGCAGTCACGTCAAGATCTGCAGAGCAGAACGAACCGAGAGGTGGGCACGACTAACAGCAAGACGCGAGCGAGTAGAGGTAGCAGCTCTTCGAACTCAAATAGATATGACCGTAGGTCTGACTAAGAGTCATCGAACTAAATTTTATCAATAAAAAAAGGGATTACTCAATGGCGAGTAATCCTTTTTTCTTTGATGATGTATTAGAGTCTATTGTAGTCCATGGTGTAGATTTGCTCACCTTCTTCGAGCTTACCATTTGTGTAGCCTCGCATGAACCATCTAGCTCGCTGCTCAGCAGTGCCGTGGGTGAAGTGGTCGCTATTGATGCGCTGGCCAGCACGCTTTTGGAGCATGTCATCACCGATGGCTTTGGCACATGCCATCGCGCTGAGGATATCAGCTCGGTCCAGAGAGTCGAAGTTCTTGTCATCGTGGTGAGCCAATATGCCAGCAAGGAAATCTGCATGCAGTTCCAGCCGGACAGATTCTTGATTGTATTCTGTTTTAGAAATTTTGCCGTGCTTGCTGTGAAGCGCAGTGGTTCTACCTAGGATGTGCTGAATGTGATGCCCGTACTCGTGAGACATGACATAGGCTCTGGCGAATTCTCCCTTGATGTTGAACTCGTCTCGCATCTGCTCGAAGAATGTTGGGTCAATGTAGATGCGATTCTCAGCAGGTAGATAGAAGGGTCCCATGCGGGCGTCTGCCACACTACCATCATCCATTTTAGTGCCGATGCTGTAGATGCGTACTTGGGCAGGTCTGTATCTGATATCGTATTTTGGTAGTTCCTTAGCCCAGAAGTCTTCGTTCATGCCGATGACTGATCTCAGAAATGGACCGTATTCATCATCTGCGTCTGGGGCGGTTCCCACTTGCTCAGTTTTACCAGATGAGCCAAAGATTCCGCCACCTCCGGCTCCGCCTCCCATTCCTAATGCAGAGAGTGGATCGAACCCGAAGAAGACCATTGCTGCAATGACAGCGCCAATCATGACCATCTTCATCTTACCGCTAGCTCGCCTGAAGACTGAGAAGATGATTCTACCAACGCCTAATCCACCCGCGATGCCCATTCCTCTTCTTGAATATCCGCCAGGGATCGCTTCGCCACGTCTATCTTCTACATTTCTACTTTCTCTTCTATTCTTCCAGCGCATAGTTTTATAATTAGGTATTAAGGTCACACTAGAGTGAAATTATTCATTGTTAAAGGAATCAGTGAAATTATTTTTCAGTGGTATATCGAGCGGTTATTGCCAAATAAAACTATTTAGTACAGTCTGGAACTATGTCTGAAGATGATAATCAAGATCCCGTAAATACTGAATCTCAATCACCTCATATATCTGGGGCGGAAGAACAGGTAGAGAACCCTGTAGTCAATGAGCAAGCTGTTAAGTCAACAGGTTCAGGAGCTATTTTGAAGTTACTCGCCCTATTAGCTATCGTTTATGGTCTGATACAGTACGGCCTGCCTATGATGAATGGCGTGGTGGCTGAGTTTAAAAAGAAGCAGGCTGAGCAGGATGAATCTGTGTCGGTAGAGTCAGGGAATGATGCCGATGAGGGAGCGCTTAGCTCTGCAGAAAATGATGCAGCTATTAGCCCAATGAGTACTCCTCTAGTTACTGAGCCATCAGATGATGAAATTTTAAAGCAAGCGTTTGAAGAGGGGATCAGCGAGTGGCTGAGTATGAAGTCATCTGATGAAACTGCTAAGGTGAAATTTATCAATGCGAATGAGGCTGGTGATCGATTGGCTGTGGAGTATGTGAAAGTAGTCCACGGTGATGAGCTTATGCCGTCCAAGGAATTAATCTTTACGAAGGATGAATTCGGTATCTTCATTTATAAAGATGCAGCGGGTATCCGCCAGATCCGTGTTCGCCAGCCGAAGTAGCTTACTGTTAGGATCTAAGTAATGAACATCGAACGTCAGATAGATTCCTTTATCCTATATCTCGCTACAGAGAGGGGACTATCACCTTCGTATCAGCTATCTGTTAGGCAGACGCTAGATAAGCTGTCGGAGTGGATGGAGCAGAAAAAGCTCAGCCTTGATGATGTGGGGACTGAGGATCTAGCTGCCTTTCTGGCGATAAGAAAGAAAGGTGGACTCGCCGCATCTTCACTCAGGATAACGGTGGTGCATCTCAAGGTGTTCTGGAGGTTTATCTCTGGCCGTCGTTATGTGGAGGCAGATGTAGCCGAGCCACTCATCGCGCCTAAGCCTATCGCTACCTTGCCGGACTCCGTGCATGAGAGTTCCATTACATCTCTGTTAGAGGGTATCGATACCATGAAGCGACTAGGGAAGCGCGACCGGTCTATCCTAGAGTTATTCTATGCGTCCGGCTTACGTTTATCAGAAGTATGTGGTGCTCGCTTAGAGAATCTAGATGCTGAAGAAGGCTTCATCCGAGTGACTGGAAAGGGGAACAAGACCCGCATCGTCCCAGTCGGTGGGCAGGCGCTTAGTGCTGTGGAACGTTACGTTAAATTAGAACGCCCTGAGCTAGTGAAATCTAGAACTTCATCGCAGATTTTTCTCTCTGTTAGAGGCGGGCCACTCAGCCCTGAGCGAGTGCGCGCTATCGTGAAGGAGCGCGCTAAGGCAGCGGGAATAGACAGTAAGATGTATCCGCACTTACTACGTCATTCCTTCGCCACCCATCTGTTACAGAATGGAGCGGACTTACGTGTGATTCAGGAACTGTTAGGTCACGCAGACATTTCTACCACCCAGATTTATACCCATGTGGACCAGAAGCACCTGAAGGAAGTTCATCAGAAATTTCATCCCAGAGGATAGAGTAAGTAGGGAATGTTTTAGGTGGCACATTCGCTCATCTGAGCTAGACTTCATCAAATGAAAGTACTTCAAGTAAAATACGCACTCTGGGCCAGTGATTGGCAGAAATGTCTGAACTTCTACAGAGACCTCTTTGATGGTGAAGTGACTCTAGAAATGGAAGTCTGGAGTGAGGTGAAGGTGCAGAATGCAGTCATCGGTATCCACGGTGGCGGCGAAGGTAAGCGCACCTGGACAGGCCTTAGTTTCCAAGTAGATGACCTCCGTGGCTACATCACTAAAATGCAAGAACTAGGTGGCGAACTCACCTCTGAGCCGAATGATACGCCTGAAGACCCAATGCACCTAGCAATGTGCATAGACCCCGTAGGCAATGAGTTCATGATGACTTGTCCTCGGAATAGAGGGTAGGGATGTAAGGAGCTTATAGCTGAACTTATTTGACATTGACCGCCATCTTTATGCCTTGGAGCGAGATCTAACTTAATATAGCGTGAGACATAATCATGGAAAACAACTCAACATCGACTTCAGGACAGGAGCTGCAACGGTGACACAATCTGTGAAAATGCGAGATCAGCTTGCTGTGCGATCAACAGAGAAAGATCTCAAGGAATCAGGAAAGCTCTTGAGCCAGACCACGGAGATGGAGAGAATTCGGATGATGTTTCCTTCCGAGAGAAGTGTGAGTTCAATCTAGTTCCTATAGTCAAGCTTTCGCGATTTGGCCTAGAACGCAGGGGAGATGGCGAACTTGTTTCCTTAGATGATCTTGAGCCACTTCGTCCTGGTGCAGAGGCTGCTCCATTCTTAGATGCGGATGCAGGGGGGGTATATAAACTTTTTTACTTTAGGGAACCTCTGGTAGCACCCCTTTTTCAAAAACACTTTGGTTTTAGGAAAATCTAACAGATTGTGCTTACATTATTTCACTATCTTGAGTGATTCTAGCTCAATTTCAGCTGGTTTTTCGCAAATTTCCGATGGTTTAGCCCTTTTGAAGCCTTATTGAGCCTTTATCCCTGCAAGAGGGCATAGCGATCCATATTATATGTTAAATTACAGAGTGGGTTATGTTGTCTGGCTCGCTGTATTCCAATCTTCCTAAATAGATCAGCTCCCATGTATTTCATCCTACCAAATACATGTTCTACACGCACTCTCATGCGGCTCACGGTTTTGTTAAATCGCTGCTCTTCCTCAGTGAGAGGTTTATTGCGATAGGCTTTTTGAATGATAAAGTCTTCTACATTATGATCCAGCATCACTTGCTCATTCTTCTCTGACTTATACGCGCTATCAGCTAGGCCGGTCTCCTATGTGATACTCAGTAGCATCATCGCTAAGTCCGTGAAAGCTTTGCAGTATGAGTATTTTAAACATTAAGAGAGGGTGAAAAGGTAGATTGCCACCTTTACTCCAGTCTTTCTTATCATAGCCTGTAACTTCAATAAGTGTAGACAGGAAGATATTCCAATCAATGATGGTTTTAAGCTTTAGTACACCAACAGTGCGCTGAGTCATCTTTTACTGGTGCTCAATGGCTGAGAATAAATTCCCACCTTTTTCATGCTCTCGGAAGTTCATAAGGACAACTTAATCTGTTAGATCAGAATTGAAACCCTAAAAACTCAATTCGTGACGGTTGCCAGAGGCTCCCTTTAGGCAAAAAAATGGTGATCTGAGAGATTCAGATCACCGGATAAGGTTTATTAGGGCAGAAAATTAAGCGAAGAGTGACTCTTTCTTAAGTTTCTTTACGATGAGGTAGCAGAAGACTGTGCGGAGCTTTTGTCTGTTAGATGAACCGATTTTATCGATTGCGTATGCTACGGCTGCGTCTTGCTTGCCTTCATCTGTTTCACCGAGTTTTTTGCCGATGAAGTTTTTCTTCACTGTGGCGATCTCTTTTGCATCAGTTGCTGCGACGAGCTTGCCGTCAGCAGAGTAGATGGACGGTCCGAGACCTTTAGCGAGATTTCTTAGTAGTTCCTCATTGCATGGTATGCTTTGAGCCTTCATTTGTTTTTTAGCTGCTTCTATAGCATCATCTAGTTTACTCATAGTGCCGTCTATATTTCCATAATCATCCTCAGAGTGGAAGGAAAAAGGGAGGTTAAATAAAAAGCTCTCTGCAACTGAATGCAGAGAGCTTGGGTTGTTATAAGATATTTCTAGAGTTATCTTTAGACCACGGTGGCGAATTTCTCGTCTAGGTAGTTTATGACGAGGTTCTGTAGTGCATCGTTCTCAAGTCTCTCGATGACCTGTACACAGAAGCCGCGAGCGATGAGTTGACGTGCGTTCTTAGGTGTGATGCCTCGTGCCTGGAGGTAGAAGATTTCATCATTGCTGATGGCAGATGCGGTAGATCCGTGTGAACATTTTACTTGGTCAGCATTGATCTGGAGACCGGGCATGGAGTTCGCCTCAGTGGTGTCTTCCATGAGGAGGTTACGACAGGTCTGATAAGCGTCCGTGAAGTGTGCTTTTTCGTCCACTGCGATGAGTCCAGAGAATGTGGTCTTGGTTTTACCGTAGAGCGCATTCTTGTAGAGGAGGTCACTGTATGTGTGTGGTGACGCGTGGTGCTGGAATGTGCGCTGATCATAGAGTTGCTCACCTGTAGGGATGTTGAGCGATAGCATGTCTGAGTGTGCGCCTTTACCTGCGAGTGTGCAGTATGACTCATTACGAGCCCATGCTGCACCTACGTTTAGCACGAATGATTTTGCACGAGCATCACGGTCTACGATAGTACTACCGATCTGGATGACCTTGGAGCTGAGGTTTACGTTCTGAACTGTAAGGTAGTTCAGCTGTGAACCTGCAGTAGAGATGAGGTCATTCATGGCGAGCACTAGTTGAGTGTCTTCAGTGTCACCTTTCGATGCTGCTGAGATGAAGTAGTCAACGACGCTTACTTTCGCATTGTCCTCAGTGATGATGAGGGTGTGTGGGAAAATAGTAGCGTTGTCTCCAGCTACGATGTGATATGCCTCGATAGGCTTCTCAACTTCGATGCCTTTTGGCACGTAGACGAAGAGTCCGTTAGAGAGATTTGCTGCGTGGAGTGCTGCGTATTTCTCTGAACCTAGCTTTACTTCGCTTTTGAGCAGGTGCTGGTGAATGAGATCTCCGTGTGTCTGGAGTGCGTCTTCGAGTGGAAGACAGATGACTCCTTCTGGAAGGTCAGTTTCAGCATGCACTGTAGCGTCGTTAGCAAAAATGAACTGAGCGGATGCTTCTTCGAGGCCGTTGAGCTCTAGATCGATATCGCCAGCATCAAGTTCTGCTGCTGAGACGAAGTTGTCGAGGTTGAGTTGCTTGAGATCACCAAATCTCCATGTCTCATTCTTACGAGTAGGAGCTGGCGTGTTCTGGAATTTTTCCCAGGCCAGATTCTGAAGGGTTTGGAACCACTCAGGAGCGTCGATGTCGACAGCTGCTTTGCTTTCAGTGATAGGTGATAGTTCTAATGTTGATGTCATTGGATACAAATTTTATATGTAAATAGGGTGAACCTTACGATTTTTGTTAGATCGTGGGTTATCCGACTGAGCCTTCCATTTCAAGGTCAATAAGGCGCTTCAGCTCGACTGAGTATTCCATTGGGAATTCTGAGACGAGGTCGTTGACGAATCCGTTCACTGCAAGTGACATTGCTTCGCCTTCTGAGAGTCCACGCTGCTGCATGTAGAAGAGCATTTCCTGTGATACCTGACTGACACTAGCTTCGTGCTGAGTAACGTGCTGATTACCACGGACGGTGATAGCAGGGTAGGTGTCAGTTTGTGAATTTGCATTAATGAGAAGTGCGTCACATTCGGTGTTGTTCTTACATCCTTTGAGGTGCTTTGGAATGTGTACCTGTCCACGGTAGGTGGAAATACCTTTACCGACTGAGATGGACTTAGAGACAACGTTAGAGGTCGTGTTATCTGCTGCGTGAATCATCTTCGCTCCAGTGTCCTGATGTTGTCCGTCGTTAGCAAGAGCGATGGAAACTACTTCTCCACGAGCGCCTTCGCCCTTCATGACTACACCTGGGTACTTCATGGTGAGGCGTGAACCGATGTTACAGTCGATCCAGCGGATCTCTGCATTTTCGTGAGCTACACCACGCTTTGTCACGAGGTTGAATACGTTAGCTGACCAGTTCTGAACTGTGACGTACTGGATCTTAGCCCCTTTGAGAGCAACTAGCTCAACAACGGCTGAGTGAAGTGTGGCTGTCTCGAACTTAGGAGCGGTACATCCTTCCATGTACATGACTTCAGAACCTTCGTCAGCGATGATGAGCGTGCGCTCAAACTGGCCGAAGTTCTCGGAGTTGATACGGAAGTATGCCTGGAGTGGCTGCTTCACTTTCAAGCCTTTCGGGATGTAGATGAATGAACCACCAGAGAATACTGCTGAGTTAAGTGCTGAGAACTTGTTGTCACCAGTCGGGATAACTTTACCGAAGTATGGGCGGAAAATTTCCTCATGCTCACGAAGTCCTTCAGTGGAGTTCACAAAGATAACACCTTGTTTCTCGAGGTCTTCTTTAACGTTTGAGTATGCCGCTTCTGAGTCGAACTGAGCTTCAACACCGGCTAGGAATGCGCGCTCTTGCTGAGGGATACCGAGACGTTCGAAGGTCTCTTTGATGTCGTCAGGTACTTCGTCCCAGCTACGAGTAGGGCGAGTAGCGTTAGCGAGGTAGTAGCGAATTTTGTCGAACTCGATGTTATCTAGGTCTTTGGTTGCCCAGTTAGTAGGCATTGGTTTTGACCAGAATACGTCGAGAGCTTTGTGACGGAATTCACGAATCCAGTCTTTCTCTTTTTTAACACCTGAGATGTAGTCAATGGTTCCTTTGTTAAGACCTACTCCAGCATCGAACTCGTGGCTTTCTGGGACTGTAAAGTCACCCTTGGCGCGATCTATCGCGATAGCGTCTTGGGTTTCCTGATCTATTTCTTGTGGTGCAGGAGTTTCTGCGATATCTTCAATTTCCATATTATGGTTATGGTTATGGTTGGGGTTAGCTTAGATCGCTGGGATTAAGCGTTAGCAGGCTTTAGGTGATCGTAGCCTTTTTCTTCGAGTTCGAGAGCGAGTTCTGGGCCACCTGATTTGATGATCTGGCCGTCATACATCACGTGCACTACGTCTGGCTTGATGTAGTCTAGTAGACGTTGGTAGTGAGTGATGATGAGGAATCCACGCTCTTCTGAGCGGAGTGAGTTCACACCTTTTGAGACGATCTTAAGTGCATCGATGTCGAGTCCTGAGTCAGTCTCGTCTAGGATGCAGTACTTAGGCTGGAGCATTGCCATCTGGAGAATTTCGTTACGTTTCTTTTCACCACCTGAGAATCCTTCGTTTACTGCACGAGCGGTGAACTTGCGATCCATCTCAAGGCTGTCCATTTTAGCGTAGAGGTCTTTATAGTAAGCTACTGCGTCTAGCTCTTCTCCTTCTGGGAGACGAGCATTGAGAGTAGCACGGATGAAGTTAGCGTTAGATACACCTGGAATTTCCATAGGGTACTGGAATGCTAGGAAGATGCCATTACGTGAGCGCTCATCAACGTCGAGCTCGAGGATGTCGTCACCATCCATCTCGATGCTTCCGCTAGTGACTTCGTAATCGTCATGACCTGCGATGACTTTAGATAGAGTGGACTTACCTGATCCGTTTATTCCCATGATGGCGTGAATTTCACCTTTAGGGATTTCGAGGTTTACTCCTTTGAGTATTTCAGTGTCGCCGATTTTTGCGTGGAGGTCTTTAATGATGATAGACATGTTATTAATATGTGTTTGTACGTTTAATGATTTAGTTAAATTAATTAGAAATTGATCCTTTGAGTGTGATTTCGATATTTGAGATCTCTGTACCGAGTGGGAGGTCTAATAGGTCAGAAACATTCATTCCATTTTTGAAATTGACATCGTGTATTTTACCAGTTTTCTGATCATGGAAGTGGCCGTGCTGAACGGAATTTTCACAATATCTGGTGGGTTCTCTGTCAATATTGACTTGTTTTACGGCACCGTGTTCTACAAATGCCTCTAGACAATTATAAACGGTGGCGAGTGACATAGGAGAGTCTGTGGTCTGCATGTAGCTGTGGAGTTCAGATGCGGACGGGTGGTCTTGGTTTTCAAGAAGAGCGCGGTAGACCTCCTTGCGCTGTTTTGTCATGCGCAGTCCAGGGACTTGGAGTTGGTGATCTTGTACTTTCATTGCATGGGCAATTTATTCATGATTTGACCCTATTCAAGTCTTTTTTAGAATAATTCTAAACTAATTGCCGCGCATTCTCAATAAGCCTTAATTATAAGGATCTTGAGCAACCTCGAGGTAGAGCAGATGGATCACGACCGATCAGGGTGAAGCTATGAGGTCCATGGTAGATAGCGAGGTCTTGGGTACGAATACCTATAGAAGAATCTATATTAGCGAGGTCATAAATCACTAAGTAGCCAAGTTCGCCTGCTTGAACAGGTAGGTTTGTTTCAGGGTTGATGACTTTGATCGGTGCCCAAGGTGGGCCGATGTGAGGTTCATTAAGTCCATTCGTGTAAAACTGGCTACTTAGCTCGGTCATCGAGTACTCGTTCCATACATGCTCTGGTGATATGCTTAGATAGGTTAGAAATTTCTCGTAGAGCTCTTCTTTCGTGAGTGATTTTGTAGATCCTTTGTACCCACCTGTTTCGAGTGCCCAGCTACCTTCGGGGAGCTGGATGTTATCGAGGTTATCTAAGATATCAAATAATTGAAGGAATGCGAGGGCTGTACCTATGATGGTTACAGGTTTACCTTCTTTAGCGCATCCTATGATAGGGAGGTGATCTATAGCGCCATTTTGTAGGAGAAACTCAGCAGAGGGGGAGGATTTGCTCTTGAGGGTTTGCATCATATGACTCAGGGATGAGTGGGGGGCTTCTGTGCCTGATGGTGTAAGGAAAAAGGTATGGTGGAGCTCAGGGAGATTACAATATTTCCATCCAGCTATGATCGATGTCTCGTAGGTGCTAGTTGTCGCAAAATGATGACTACCTCGAATATCGGTTGTGGTGCCGGATGTTAAGAATGTGCGTGTGATCTCCTCCGCGGCGAGAGTGGTAGGCGGTGAGCTGTGCTTGAATGCATCAGTCGGTATTGAGGGTAAATCATTAATCTTTGTTAAGTTTTCTGATGCATTGAATACATCAGATTTTTCTAAAGCGGTCAGGTAATTAATGAGCGCTGTGTTACTCGTTAATTGGTGTTTAGAAACTTCTTTGAATGACTCTAGTAGCCCTAGGTAATTGGGTTGGCGCTTTTCAGTGCTCAAGAAGTTGATCTGATTTTGTACCGCTTTATGTAAATCGTTGGCTAACATTTTGAATAGTTGGAATCAGATTAATAAATATTAATGTGACAAATTCCAGAAAATTAACATCTATTATAACGAACCCAAAATTTAGAGATATCTGTAGCCGTCACAAACTCAATCTCGGTTGGGGTCTTATAACCACTAAAACAACGAAATAAAATATGAATAATATAACACTGTCTTTGGGGTCTCTCACAGACTCGATACAAAATTGGATAGGCATAGTGCAAAATGTGTTTGAAGGTCTAGGGACGTTCGGCAATATTTTACTACTGCTTTTAATCCTCATCATTGGCAAATTTATTGTCAAAGGTATAGGTAAAGTAGCTACTAAGGCACTTTCTAAAACTAATCTTGATGAAAAGCTTTCTGCTAAGTTTGGTAGTGATACCAATATAACTGGCGGAATTGTTGGATTTATCAAAGCGATCGCTTTCTTATTCATCCTTCTCTTTGGTTTGAATATTGCGGGACTTACTGATGTGAGTGAGCCAATTAAGAATCTTCTTAATCAGTTCTTTGGGTTTATTCCTAATCTCATCGTAGCAGGTATCCTTGGTTATATCATTATCCTGATTGCTGGTCTTATTAAGCAGCTTGTTTCTGATGTTCTCAATGCTTCTAAGCTGGACGAGAGACTTGGTTCTACACCTGGTACTACTCCAGTGAGTGGATCACTTGCTACTGCTCTGTATGCATTCATCCTACTTCTCTGTGCTCCAGCAGTACTCGATGCACTTGGTATCGAAGCTATTTCTAAGCCGATCAAAGGTATCGTTGAATCAGTGGTGTCAGCAATTCCTAAGATTCTTATCGCTGGTATTCTTCTTGCTGTCGGTGGTCTCATCGGCAGTATTGCGAAGCGTCTTGTGGAGAATATCCTCAAAGGTACTAACGTAGATTCATTGCCTTCTAAGTTTGGAATGAATCTTCCTACTGAAGGTTCACGTGCACTATCTAGCATCGCTGGGACTGTGACAATGATCTCTATCATTATTCTTACTTTGACAGCTGCTATTAAGGAACTCGATATCGATATCCTTTCTCAGGCATCTGACGGTCTCTTTACAGGGTATTTCAATATCCTTCTTGCACTTATCATTCTAGCGGCAGGTATCGTTGCTTCACGCTTCGCATATGATCACCTTGTAGGTGGTAATGCTCAGCTCGCAAAAATAGCTAAGTACGCGATTGTAATATTCACTTCAGTGATTGCTCTTAACCGTTCAGGTATCGCAACTGATCTTACATCACTTCCATACACTGTGGCTATCTATGCTGCTGGTGTAGCACTCGGCATCGGTGGCGCTATCGCTGTCGGTCTAGGTGGACAGGACTACGTTTCACGTTGGTTCAGTAAGCGAGGTTAATCAGCTTGTTTAAATTATTATTTAAGCAGGACTGGGAGTACTCAGTCCTGCTTATCTTTTCCCAAGGATGGTTCTCTATGAATGTATCGTGTATTTATTCCCATGAGTATGATTAGTCAAAGCTTGACAATTAAGCAGTCAGATACAATTTTTTAGAGATAAGAAATAGTATCATAACGATCATGATGAATTTACTATCGTAGGTGTGTCATCTAAAAATTACCTAATTATTATAATGAAACTTCCAGAACTAAAACGTAACCTGAAATTTACTACACTTTCATTAGTGTGTGTTAGTGGAGGGCTTGTATCATGCTACCCAATCAACTCTACAGAGACTGACGTGGCAGCTAAGACTCCTGAGATTCCAGTAGGTGTCAAGTCTCCTGAAGAGATAAAGGCAGCTAAGATAGCGAGAGAAGCAGAGGCTAATAGCTCAACAACGACCGTTAAGAAAAGCAAAGAACGCCTAGAGCGTGAAGAGAAAGCCAGAATAGCTCGAAAGAAGAGAGATGTAGAGGCTTGGAAAAAGCAACAAGCTGCAAAGAAGACAAATTCCGCAAGCTCTACGACGAAAAAGTACACTCCTGAAGAGACAACTACAAGTTCGTCATCATCTTCATCAAGCACAACAACGTCTTCAACTTCTAAGAGCACTTCATCTTTAACGACGAAGTACGCTGCTCCTGTGCCGGGGAAGACTGGCTTTGTCTATAACCCATACACTCACAACCAAGTGGATGTGAGAGGTATCCCGAGTGGAACAAAGGTGCGTGACCCGCATGATGCTAATCCTTCACACGTTTTCAAGGTGCCATAAGGAGAACGTTGAAATTTTAGAGTAATCAATAGGTTGCTTTTTTGAATTTATCTACACCGAGTCTTGCTAGTCATGACTCGGTGTATTAGTGTCCTGACCGAATGATCAAGCGAATAGCAATATTAGGGGCTGGACTGTTAGGTGGCTCGGTGGCGATTTCTGCCAAGCGACAGATACCTGGAGTGGAGGTTGCTTTATGGGCGCGTAATCCTGATGCGGTGACTCAAGCGAAGGAGCTCGGATTAGAGCATGCGACGGCGGACTTCGCAGAAGCGGTTAGTGGTGCTGAGTTGGTGATTTTAGCCACACCTGTTGGGACGATGCAGAGCTTGGTAGCTAGAGTGCTTGAGCTTCGTGGTGGTGAGAGTTTTTTGATCACTGATGTGGGTAGCGTGAAGCGTCTTCCCCATGAGAAGATAGATCCACTGGTGAAGAATACAGAGGTGCGTTATGTAGGTAGTCACCCTATGGCTGGATCTGATAAGAAGGGGATCTCGGCTGCATTTGGTGAACTGCTAGATGGTGCCGCTTGCATTCTAACAAGTGACGACATACAGGCTCATTCATCTGAAATAGAGATGTTAGAAAATTTTTGGCAGGCCCTCGGCTGTAGAGTGAAGAAGATGAGTCCTGAAGATCACGATTATGCAGTGGCTCGTATCAGTCACTTTCCTCATGCGATGGCGAGTATGACTGCTACGGTAGGGTTGGCATTCGAGGATATAGCGGAGCTTGCTGGTGGTGGACTGCGTGACACGACACGTGTGGCGGCGGGTGATCCTGAGCTCTGGACTGAGATTATGTTAGAAAATAGAGACGCGCTGCATAGATCACTATGTGAGAGTATCTCTGAGTTAAGTAAATTTCAACAAATACTAAAGGAGAACGATGCAGATGGGATGCTGAAATACCTCATAGAGGCGAAGCGCCGCAGAGATCTGATCTAATAGATAGAACTAGTTTTAAAAGTAAGAAATTATTATGGAATCATTGAGAATAGAACCAATCAGTAAAGTGAATGGTGAGATTAATTTACCGGGGTCTAAGAGCCTTTCTAACAGAGCTCTTTTATTAGCAGCTCTTGCTGAAGGCGTGACTAAAATTCGTAATTTACTAGATAGCGATGACATCCGTCACATGCTGAATGCGCTAGTTAAAATAGGCATCAAGTATGAGCTGTCTGAGGATAAGACAGTCTGTGTGGTAACAGGAAATGCTGGTGCTTTCAAAAATACTGAGGCTCTTGAACTTTTCTTAGGGAATGCTGGAACTGCGATGCGTCCACTATGTGCTGCGCTTTGTGTCGGTGAAGGTGAGTACACTCTAACCGGTGAGCCACGAATGCAAGAGCGTCCTATCGATGCTCTGATTGATACCCTGCGTGAGGCTGGCTGTGAGGTCGAGTGCTTAAAGAATGAAGGCTACCCGCCACTTAAAATTTCAGCCAATGGAATGCGTGGTGGTAAAGTGAGTATTGATGGTTCTATATCTAGTCAATTTCTAACAGCTCTGCTAATGGCGGCTCCAATGGCTCAAGAAGACACAGTGGTCACTATTGTAGGTGAGCTGGTTTCTAAACCATACATTTTGATTACTCTTGATATCATGAAGAAGTTCGGCATCGAGGTGGAGCATGATGATTTCAAGGTGTTCAGAATCCAGTCTGGCCAGATTTATACTGCACCGGGCGTCTTTATGGTGGAGGGTGATGCTTCATCAGCTTCTTATTTCATGGCGGCAGCGGCGATTAAAGGTGGCGAGATCAAGGTGACGGGCATTGGTAAATCTAGTGTCCAAGGAGATGTACAATTTGCTAATGTGTTAGAAGATATGGGCGCTGAGGTCGAGTGGGGAGATGAGTATATCATCGTCAGAGCTGGCGACTTAGTCGGAGTAGATCAGGATATGAATCATATTCCTGATGCTGCGATGACGATAGCGACGACTGCTCTCTTCGCGAAAGGGAAGACAGTAATCAGAAATATATACAACTGGAGGGTGAAGGAGACAGACAGACTTTTCGCGATGGCTACTGAGCTGCGTAAGCTCGGAGTGGACGTAGTAGAAGGTGAAGATTTTATTGAGATAAATCCTATCCCATTAACAGAAATGAAGTTAGCTGAGATAGATACCTATGATGATCACAGGATAGCAATGTGCTTTTCATTAGTGGCGCTGAGTGGAACTGCTGTGGTGATCAATGACCCTGGATGTACGGCGAAAACATTCCCAGACTATTTCGAGAAGTATACTACTGTTTGTTCATGATAAGGCTTTTCAATTCCAAATTCTAAAGCTAGCTTAAAAACCATGAGCGTGGAGAAACACATTGCTGTAGCCATAGACGGTCCAGCAGCATCGGGAAAGAGTACCGTAGCTAAGATTGTAGCTAAGAGATTAGGTCTCATTATGGTGAATACAGGAGCGATGTACCGTGCAGTGGCTTGGGCTACCATCCGTGATGGTGTGGATGTAGATGATGCTTCTGCAGTAGTCGAGATGCTTGATAATGTGGTATTTAGCTGTGGCGTAGAAGATGGTTTATCTACTATTCTTGTGGATGGTTTTTACCCTGGTGAGGAACTTCGTCAGAATGGGGTGAATCAACGTGTGTCTGGTGTAGCGGCTATTCCAGAGGTCAGAGCACTGTTAGTAGATAAGCAGCGTGAGTATCTCAAGCTAGGTAGTGTCGTCATGGAAGGTAGAGATATTGGCAGTGTGGTATTTCCTAATACACCATTTAAGGTGTATATCGACGCTTCTGAGGAGGTGAGGCTCGCGAGAAGATCAGCAGAAGGTCTAAATGATGCAGTAGCTAAGCGTGATGCAGAGGACAGTAAGCGTAAGATTTCTCCACTTAAGGTGGCTGATGGTGCTGTGGTGATTGACTCCAGTGAGATGGGCATTGAAGAAGTAGTGGATGCAGTGATGCAGGTGCTCAGGGATAAAGGTGCTCCCGCAGAGATATTTGGATAAGATTTGTTATATTTAGGATACAGTTAGAAAGCAGATGAAAACAATTTACTGGTTAGGCTATATTTTCTTCAAGAGTGCAGGTAAGGCATTCTATAACTTGAAGTTAGTAGGTGAAGAAAAACTTGTTAGAGATGGTGGCGTGATGCTGGCTGCTAACCATGAGAGCTTTCTTGATCCTCCATTGATCGGTATTTCTCATCCAGAAAATATCACTTATCTGGCGCGTAAGACTTTATTTAAAGGCTTTGCAAAATGGCTGTATACCCGCTGGGATGCCATACCTGTAGATCAGGATAATCCTGATATGACTGGGCTGAAGAAGATCATCAAGGCGCTTAAGGTTGGCAAGAAAGTAGTGCTCTTCCCAGAAGGTGAGCGCACTCTAACAGGCGAACTCAATCCAGCGCTTCCGGGAGTTGGTTTGATTGTAGCTAAGTCTAAAGCTGTGGTGCAACCAATGCGTATCTTTGGTGCTCGTGATGCCCTGCCTCGTGGCTCAAGCAAGCTCAAAATGGAGCAAATCTGTGTAGTGGTAGGTGACCCTATTCATTTTGATGATGAGATGTTGAAGAATTTCAGTGGTAAGGACGGTTATCAGAAGATTGCAGACATCGTGATGCAGGCGATAAGCGAAATCGAAGATCCCCGTTAATTTCATTTAAATAATTATTATTTTGAAACCCCCAAGCCCATCTCCCGATTATATACAAAAAATGAGCTCAAATGACAGTAGTTCAAAAGCGAGTGTGAAAGCAGTCGTCTTATCTGCTGTAGCTTTGCTTCTAGCGATAGTCCTATTAGCGTGCTCCTATTTTAAGCCGTCATGGTTAAATATGGATGACACTGAAGAGGAGACTTTTGACTCTGCTGTATTTCTTACTAGTGAGCAAAAACGCCTTATCGCTAAGGAGGAGGAACGCCTTGATTATGAGCGACTCGCCGCACTCGATGATCAAGATAAGTTAGCCAAGCAGCAGCGAATTAACAGTTTTCTGAAGTATACGAAAAGGGGGATTACTAAACGTAAGTGGCAGGTAGCTGAACGTAATATCAAGGAGCTAGAGAATGAAGGTTATTCAGCGACTAAGCTAGCTAGTCTGCGTAGTGAGCTAGCTAGAGGCAAAGAACTATCTAAGGGTGACGACTATAAAGCGGGTGAACTCATAAAAGCTGCTAAATTATTGTATACTGGTGATTATTCACCTGAAGCTATCGCAAAGTTGAATGAGGCACTAGAGATTTATCCTGGCTATGAGGCTGCGGAGGATCTTAGGAATGAAATCAATTCGCGACCATATTCTCTAAAAGTACCTGAGGATGTGGCGACCCTCGCTGAGGCTTCTCAGAAACTAAGACCTGGTGACACAGTTATTCTAGGTAAAGGGAAGCATAAACTTACTGGGGCTTTTAATATAGGAATCAAAATCAAAGGGCAGGGTGAGAAACTTACTACTATCCAAAGCCTCACGCTAAAAGGTTCTGCATTAGCTTTAATGGGTACTTCTCAGAGCTATGAGATTTCTGACCTAACAGTTGAAGGGCTTAGTTATGAAGATGATGCTCTGGACCGTTACCCTCTGATCATGGTCGGGGCAAAGGTTACGATGAAAAATGTTACTGTTAAAAACGGATCTGGTCATGGTGTGGCAGTCGTGGGTGGTGAGCTAGAAATGTCTAAATGTAATATTACTGGTAATGCTTGGAATGGAATCAGCATTATGGGGGCAGCTAGTTCAGCTCGTGTTTCAAGCTGTGAAATTAATGGTAATTATGAGCATGGAGTTGAATTTTGGAAGGGAGCTACTGGTAAATTAAAAGACATCAAAATAAATGATAACATCAGTAGTGGCGTTGTCGTGATGGGCACGGGGACTATGGTGGAGATAGAGCAGGTGCAGGCGATGCGTAATAGACATTGTGGAATCTTGATTAACTCTCAGTCTGAAGTTTCTCTAGATCGTGTGGTGTCATCTGAAAACCTCTATTCTGGAGTAGTAATCCAAGACCTAGGAACTAAGGTCAAATTCGGTATCGTAATCGCTAATAAAAATGCTGAAGCTGGCTTCCTTATTTCTCCTTCAGCGGAGGTCGAAAATTTCGCTACAGCTACTTCTGAAGATAATAAGGGTGGGGATATAATCAAGAGAGACCTTAAGAACTTACCTTAAATTGAGGTTATGTCACTGTGCTTGAGAACGCTACACGGCTGTATGTATAGGGTGCTGAGGTCTATGCTGTCGGCTGGGAGGTATTTTACTCCGCTGACTTAAGTGTAGCGCATCTGTTCCATGATCTTACCGTCTTTCATTAGCCATTAAGGATGTATGTGTAGCTGCAATCATTGTAGTGATTGAAGCGATTGTTTTAATGCTGTGTTTCATGATAGAATATAATGAGGCTAGCTTCTGCTAGTAGCGACAAGTTCTTCATTAGTTACTAAGCGGTAACTTGTGCTCCTGCCTTTATCTAAGCTAGGGACTAATAGGCCACGGGCAAGTAGAGCTTTGAGGTCTCTTAACGCGGTCATTAGATGTTTTTGCTAATTTAGCATATTTCGATGTATTCATGTGTCCTTTGAAATCATCGAGCATCGTAGTTAATACTGCTCTCTGTCGCTCGTTAACTGGCGTTAGGTTCACTCTGTCCCACAGACGCGTCTTATAATGTACGTTATTTAATATGGACTGAGCATTGTCCACAGCTCTACCGAGACAATCTAGAAACCAATCTAACCAGTCTGTTAGATCTACGCTCTGTTTTAAATCGAATAGGACTTTTAACAAAGTATTTCGCACTAAATTATAAGTTTCTCGTATTTGATAAACCTTCTAGAATACAGACTTGCACAGGGGCTTGGATGGGGTAGGGTTCGCGCATGAGTATTGAGAAATTTGCAAATCAATTTGTCTGTGACTTGACGGCTTATGAGCCGGGTAAGCCAATCGAAGAAACTGCACGTGAGCTTGGGTTAGATCCTGAGACGATTGTGAAGGTGGCCTCGAATGAGAATCCTCTGGGGCCAGCTCCGATGGCACTGGATGCGATCCGTAATGCGGCTACTGATATGCATATCTATCCAGATGGTGGTGGCTATAAGCTGCGCTCAGCACTGGCTGATAAGTATGATGTGAAGCTTGAGAACGTGGTGCTTGGAAATGGGTCTAATGAGATCATTGAGCTGTTGTGTCACTGTTTTCTCAATGAGGGAGCTGCTCTTATCGCTGCGGAGCACGCCTTTGTGGTGTATAAGCTGATGGCTACTCTCTTCGGTGCAAACTATGTGGAGGTGCCTGATCCAAACTTCGTACATGATCTCGATGCGATGGCTGAGGCTGTGACGGATAAGACCCGCCTGCTTTTCATCGCTAATCCTAACAACCCGACGGGAACGATCGTAGATGCTGAGACGATTGGTCGCTTCATGGCGAAGGTTCCAGATCATGTGGTAGTGGTCTTTGACGAGGCGTATTATGAGTTTGTCGCTAATGCTCCTGATACGCTGAAGTATGTGCGTGAGGGAAGAAACGTGATCGTGCTTAGAACATTTTCTAAGGCGTATGGTCTTGCCGGGTTAAGGATCGGCTATGGTCTAGGAGCGCCTCAGGTGACTGCTATTTTACAAAAGGCGAGACAGCCATTCAATACGAATGAGGTGGCTCAGCGTGCTGCACTAGCATCACTGGCAGACACGGCTCATGTCGAAGCTACAGTTTCTAACAATGCTGAAGGTCTAGCTCTCTATGAAAGCTCATTTCAAGAAATGGGGCTGGAGTATGTTCCTAGCTTGGCGAACTTTGTCCTCGTGAATGTGGGTGATGGAGATCGGCTATTCGCTGAGATGCTGAAGCAGGGTGTGATCATCCGTGCTATGCGTGGCTATAAGCTTCCTGGCTGGGTGAGGATCTCTGTAGGGACGAAGGCTGAAAATGAGCGATGCCTTGAGGTGATGAAGTCTGTGCTCGCGACGTTTTAATCATTGTATTCTGAACTGTTAGACTGATGAATCCTCACGCTTCTACTGTGGCTGCTATCGCCTCTGCTCCTGGAGTGGGGGCTGTTTCGCTGATCCGTGTTTCTGGACCGGATGCGGTGGCTATTTCCGCACAGGCTACCCGCTGTAAAGGTGGGCTAGAAAATGCTGCCGAGCGTTATGCGACCTTGTGCAAGGTGGTCAATGTGCAAGGTGAAGTCATTGATGAAGTGTTGGCGACAGTTTTCAGGGGAACTCGAAGTTTCACTGGTGAAGAGGTGGTGGAGCTGGCTTGTCACGGTGGTGTACTGGTGACACGTAGAGTGCTGGAGAGGCTATTGCAGTGTGGTGCACGCTCAGCAGATCCGGGGGAATTTAGCCGACGTGCTTTTGAAAACGGTAAGCTTGACCTGACTCAAGCTGAGGGGATCATGGATCTCATTTCTGCGCAGACAGATCTGGCAATGCGAGCTGCGCATGAGCAGATGCAGGGTAAGCTGGGCGATCAGAGTGAGGTGCTCAGAGAGAGTTTGATCGGGGTGGTCGCTCATGTGGAGGCATTTATTGATTTCCCAGATGAGGATATAGATCCTGATACGGGTGCCGCGATGCTGAAGCGGATAGATGAAGTTCTGTCAGGGATAGATCAAATGCTATCGACCGCGGAGCAAGGTAGAATCCTCCGTGAGGGTGTGCGGACGGTGATCTGTGGTGAGCCAAATGTAGGGAAATCTAGCTTGCTGAATGGTCTGTTAGGTTACGAGCGGGCGATCGTTAGCGATGTAGAAGGTACGACTCGTGACACGGTGGAGGAAGTGGTGAACATCCAGGGAATTCCATTGCGCCTGATCGATACTGCGGGTGTTAGAGATTCTGAAGATAAGATAGAACAACAGGGGATCATCCGCTCTGAAAAGCAGATAGAGCTCGCTGATCTCATCATTGAGGTAGTGGATGGCTCGAAGCCAGGGAAACGTCTGCTCACTGAAGAACAGGTCGCAGGGCGTAAGCATGTGTTAGTGATCAATAAGAAAGATCTGGGGCTTGATGCAGCTTGGAAAGATAGTGATGGGGTGCAGATTTCCTGTTCTTCGGATTCCGCTATAACGGACGCAGATAGCTTGACGTTATTAGGTAATAGGATAGCAGATATTCTCCTACTTAGTGAGAATGCATGGGGTGGTCACGCGGTGGCGATTAATGCACGTCATCAGGAATGCTTGAACCGTGGCAAGGTCGCCCTGAGTGCCGCACGCGAAGGACTTGAGTCAAGAGTGGGTGCAGAGTTTGCTGCGCTAGACCTTAGAGATGCGCTCGATGCTGTCGGCGAGGTAGCAGGCAGAGTGGATACCGAAGAGATCTTTGATGCTATCTTCGGGGCGTTCTGTATTGGAAAATAATAGCTGCCTTACTATTCAGTAGCCTTTTGTGGAATAGAAGCGTGGATCTGCTCTAGTGTCAGTACTGCATAGCTCGTCACGAGTTCTGGCTGGTTTTCCCACCAGCGGCTATTGGCATTCACCCATGATCCGTCTTCACGCTGAGCGGAGAGAATCACTGATGCGAGTTCATTTCGCCAGTCGATTTTCTTGCCATCTTTGGTGATGATGAAGTCGACGTTAGCGGCTGTTAGAGCCTTAGCCATGACATGGAAATAGTAGTAGAGGCCTTGCTGCCCCATCCCTGGGTTTTCTTTTACAGTGAAATTATTGTTGAGCCATTCTAATGCAGACTCGACTCGTGGGTCGTCTTTTTCAAGGTCAGCATAGAGCATGGTCATGAGACCTGCGTAGGAAATAGAACCGTAGCCTCTGAGGGTTTCAGTACCATCGGCATTTTTCTGAGTACCTGCCTTTGAGTTACCTGGAAAATATACGAACGATCCGTCATTACTGACATTTGGCTGATCATTCGTTTCTTCTAAATTTTGACATCTTGTGATGAAGTCTAGCGCACTGTCCCAGTCTAAGTCGACTTGTTCATCGACCGTGTTATCTTTAGCGATGACTTCAGAGATTTTTAAAGCCTCGATAGCTAGATAGGTGTTAGACATATCTGAGTGGGTGTATGTGCCGCCGTAGCCGATGCCACCGCTGTACTTATCCATCGCTTTATTTTTAGAATAGTCTGCCTGCTGGCCGATGAGGAAAGCGCGAGCTTTCAGGATGGGCTGAGTATGTGCTGGGTCTCCGGAAGCAGCCAGAGCCATGATGCCCGTGGATGTATTATAGGTGGCTAGTCCTTTTACATAGATAGCTCCGTAGTCTTTTTGTTTACTGAGTAACCATGTGTAGGCTTTTTGGATATGCTCTGGAGTCTTACCAGCTTCACGATTAGGTGATCTCATCGCGGCTGTGATGGCGAGCGATGTGTAGGACGGGATGACCTCGTCTTTCCAGAAGCCTGCTTCGCTTTGAGCTCCTTTGAGGTAGAGGTTCCCCGTCTTGATAGAATTTTCTATTTCTAGTATGATGGATGCGTGGGAGTCGGTAGTGGCAGGGGCCGCGGGGATAGGAGACTGTGCAGAAGAATGATAGGCAGTGAGTACGCTGAGAGTGATGATGCTACTGGTGATAAGATTTTTCATAGGAATGAAGGGAAAGATTATTTCTTTTTAGCTGGAAATTCTGGGGTGAGGATGAGCTTCACTTTAGTGCCAAATACAGGTAGTTTTTCAGTAGCAGGAAACCATAAGGAGTCATCATCTCTGCCGGTTCCTGCAAAGTTAGCCACTGCGCTACGGTCGGTGAAGACGGCGATGATGTCACGGTTTAGCTCAGCCACAAATCGACCGTCACTGATAAATGAACCACCGTATGACCACTTGCCAGTGTCTTGAGCTGTTCCCAGTGGTGACTTGGTCTGTTCATTGATGATGAGTGTGTTGAGGTTGTGGGTGACAGACTTGTTAGATTTTGGATCTGTCCAGCTGACTTCGACTTTAAAATATGACTGAGCTTTCTGCTCATCACTGACGTCTTGAAATTTATGGGTAGGTAGACCGTTAACTACGGTCTTGAAGAGAGACTTGTTTTCCTGAAAGCCGAGTAGCTTGAATGCAACATTGAGATGAGTAGGGCTAGCTTTAGTGACGAAGAGAGACTCGTGGACTTTGCCCTCAGGGTTCACCAGTAGGTATTCGATGAGGTTATCCGTGATCTCTGCAGTGGCAGGAAAGTTGATACTGCGTTGCTTTGTATCAATCGTGATTTCACCTAACTGAAAGGTGGTAGCATTGATCTTTATTAGCCCAGTTTTTTTTACTAGTGCGGGGTTAGTAGGGGTGCCCGATTTTTCTTTATCATTAGGTTCATCAGCATTTGGTTCTTGTGCCGTTAATGGCATAATTAAAGCCGCAGACAGAGCCGCAGTTGATCTAATATGTGTGATGAATGATAGGGGCATGGTTACTTTAGATGTGGGAGAGGAGATTATTCACTGAGCTAGTTCTCTATAGTAGCGAACTAGCTCAGTGATATTATCTAAGGGAACTTCTGAAAACTCCCGATATTGCTGATTCTTTTATTAGATTTGAAAGTTTTCAAGCAAGGCTTGTATGTTCAAAATACGACCCTTCGGGCAAAAGAATAAACATCACTAGTTTCCAGAAGCCTCCTTAAAATAATTTATTTAGCATTGTAGCTAGTCTTGAAGGCATCGATTGCTTTCTTGAGAGCTGCAGCATTTGCTGAGTCAGTGGTCTGCTTGCACTTCATTGCGAGTACAGTCATCTGGTGAAGCTGTGTGAGCTTGGTGACGTATGCCTCTTTATTAGACTCCATTTCAGTGGTCTTGATGCGCTGAGTTAGGAAGTACTGAGAGACTACTTCTTGGATTTTAGTAGCGTGTGACTCTTTATTAGTAACCCAGCGAGAGATCTGGTTAGCATTTGCTGATGCGTCTTTTGATAGCTCAGTGATCTGGCTCATTGCTTTTTCGATGGTCGCTACATGAGTGTAGAGGTCTGTAAAGACAGTATCGTCTGAGTAGATGCCACATGGCACTTCACAGTGCGCTTGTGCTTGTGGAGTGAGTGTTGTCAATGTGAGAGTAGCTGCTATTACTGTAGCTGAAGTGGCTGATGTGATTAATGTATTTAGTTTCATAAGTTGAATTTGGGTAAGATATATCAGAAAGTAGCATAGCTTGATGACGTTTCAATGCTATTTCTAACCAGTCTGTAAATTGGCTTAGAAAAATTGGATTTCCGTCTAGTAATGATCACTATTTGTGACCATATTAACGACGTTGAGCGCAACTGATATCAGACAGGTAAAGAAGAGTGGCAAGATTCAGACCGCAGGTATCTGCGTGGCTTGCTCTATCGTGCTGCACTTGATAGTGGCTGTGATGATCTGCCTTCGTATGATCACCATTGAACATACGAAGGCTAGGGAGGTGAGTGATGAGCTTCCTGATAAGCAGGAGATCGTGATCCAGATCAAGCTAGATCAGGAAACTCCGGATTCAGAAGTGGTTCCTATGGAGGATACTTCTCCACCTGAGGAGCGAGCACCGCTTACGCCGCAAGAGCTTAGGGAGATAGCAAAGACGCTGGCAGAACCACCAAAGCCGATTGAGCCTGAAGCTAAGCCAGTAGAAGTCAAACAGACGGCTAGGACTACTGCTGATCAGTTAACTGGTGTTCCAAAAGAAACGAATATAGAGGGTGAGCGAAACACGATAGCGGCAAGTAATACAAGCCCCACTTCTGGAGCTCCTGAGGTGTCAGCGATCAAGGGGATAGAACCAGTCAATGATACGATTAATCGAGTAGACACGACATTTACAGAAGGTGAATTTGACCACGCTGATCTGGGTAGTAAGGCAACTGAACCCCAAATCCCACCACCACCAAAGGAGGTTATTCCTCCAGTGGATTCAACGCCACCGATAGAGCAGGATGCTATTACAAAAACTGAGGCTGATCAAAAAGAGCAAGAGCAGATCAAGAGTAGTGTGGAAAATACTGACGAGGCTGGAGATGCGCTGGAGGATGCTCAACTAGCGCAAACTAACCAACGGAATAAGGAATTTGCTGAAACAATCAATAAGGTGGAGATGAATCAGGCTTCACTGACTTCTTCGAATACTGGGCAGAGAGAGAGTGATGGAGTAGAGGAGAAGCAAAACACTATCGTTAATAAGAATTTCGATCCCGATGGGCTCAAGAAAAAAGAGCAGGAGCGAAGAGAAAAAGAAGCAATAGAAAGAGCTAAACTTCAAGCAAAAGCTTTAGCTCAAGCTCAGAAAGCACTGCAAGAAAAACAACGGCAAGCGGCTAAGAATGCTCGTGCGGCGGAGGCAGCTAAATCTGGCTTTAGAGCTGAGGCTAGAGCGACTGCGATGCAGGGAAGTATTTCTAGCCGGAGTGATATTGCCTCTCAGAATGTCAAGGCTACTCCGACAGGGAAGTACATGGCCTCCATCTCAAAACAGCTGGAAACAGCGTGGCAGAAGCGAATGAATACAGCATCGCACTTAGCTTATCCTGGTATCCTCCGCGTTAGCTTTATGGTTACTAAGGAAGGTACGGTTAAAAATTTCGATTCTCTAGGGTTTAATTCTGCGAGTGCTGGGCAGGAGTCGATCGTTCATCAAGCGATCAACAGTGATCTTAAAATACCAGCTATGCCACCTGAAGTGATAAAGGATCTTGGCGGTGACCTCTTAGTTCTCGAATACACTTTCAACTTTAAGTAATTAATATTTACCAACAACAATCTCATGATCCCATATTTATCCCAAGCTGCAGACGCAGATAAGAACGTCCTCGATAACATCATTTCATTTATCGATAAAGGAGGTGTATTTATTTACTTCATTATCCTGTGTTCGATCGCGGCGATGGCAATGATGCTTTACCAGTCGATGCTATTGATTAGAAACAAGGTTATCCCTGATGCTCTGGCTACTAGTATGCTTGAGTACTCTAAGACAGGTGACAGTCAGTCAGCGGATCGGATAGAGGTAGATAAATCTAATTACCCTAGTGTACTACAGAAGCTCTGTGATGTAGTAGTGGAGCGCCACGATCGGAAAGATATAGAGATTCAGGAAGCTGTGCAGGTGAGTGCGCGAGAGGAGATTCTAAAGCTCCAGGTTGGGATTCCATTCCTTGAGGTAATCATCGCGATTGCTCCATTGTTAGGTTTGCTCGGAACAGCTACGGGGCTATTCACTGTGTTTGAAGGTGTTGGTGCTGGTGAAGAAAATACGGAGGATATGGCTCAGGGTATTTCTGAGGCATTGATCACGACGGTCTCTGGTCTTGCTGTGGCAGTACCAGCTGTGATCGCCCATGGTTACTTTAATCGTAAAATTGAGAGTTATTCAGCTCGTCTTGAGGTGGTCATGGATAAGTTTATCTCCGCTCATGCAAACGGTAGAAGTAATGCCGATCAGAAGTAAGGCTATCAAAGCATTAACTTATAAAGACGATGGAATTTTACCGCCGAAAAAAACAAACACCCACAGTGCCGATCTTACCATTGATCGATATTTTGACGATTTTGCTGATCTTCTTTGTGGTGACTACTCAGTTTAAAAAGAAGAGTCATGTACTAGAGATCAACTTGCCTTCAGTCAGTGCGTTAAAGACTCAAGTGGAAGTCCGCGAGAACTCTGTGTTAGCTATCTCTAAAGACGGAACGTTTGTGCTGAATGCTACTCGTGTGGAACGTGCCTTTTTACCAGAGTTCTTAGTCCAGTATAAAGAACTACATCCAGACGCTAAATTCGAGCTTGAGCAGGACGAAGGTGCGACTGAGAAAGATGAAATCTTCGCGCTGGAATCATTGACTAAGGCTGGGTTTCAGTATATTTCAAAACGAGTTCGCTTAGAGGGTGGAACCCCATAAGAACCCAAGCTGCGGATGTAATTTAAATTTATAAACTATCATGATCCTCGATATAGTCCAATACGGTGAGCCAGTACTCAGAAAGAAGTGCACACCAATCACCAAAGTAAATGCGGGGCTTAAGGAACTCGTCGTAGATATGATAGAAACAATGAAGGATGCTGATGGGATAGGTTTAGCTGCTCCTCAAATAGGTAAAGATATTCGTCTCGCCGTAGTTGATGTGTCACATGATTCTGAGTGCGTGAGTTTCTTTAAAGTGGATGGCGTAGATGCCGATATGACAGAGCATATGCCGCTGGTATTCATGAATCCAGAACTTGAGCTCAGTGGTGCTACTGAGTCTGATAACGAAGGTTGCCTCAGCATCCAAGAAGTGAGAGCAAAGGTGAAGCGTCCTACTCTAGTGAAAGCGTCACTGCCACAGCTTGATGGCAGTGTGAAAGTAATAGAGACTGATGGTCTATTAGGCCGTGCTATCCAGCATGAAGTAGATCACCTGAATGGTATTCTGTTCACTGACCGTACTGCGACTACGACTAAGGCTAGACTTAAAAAGAAGCTAAAAGTCCTCGCTAACACGAAGTGGGAAAGACGTCCAGCTGAAGAAGAATAGTATCATTTCACATGATCCTTCTTGCCAGATGATGGCATTTTCTTACCATTTAAGGATGAGATTATTTCTTCCTGTCGCCTGGTGTATTTTGATAGGCTTCCTATTTAGTAGCTGTGCTAGCCAGCGCATACTAAAACCTGACTCGATCGTGGTGGTTAAGGAAATTGATCTACCTAAAAGTGCGGCTCAGTTTTCCCAGTTTGCTACACATAGTTTTGTAGAGTACCGGGAAAATGCGAGTTCAGCATGGCGCAGAGTAGAAGTGAAGACACCTAAGAGCGGTGTGGTCATGACGACGTTAAAAGAAGGCGCTGTGGATAAGAAAGAACGCTGGGGTGAGCGTGTCCGGATCTTATCACAGTCTAATGGAGCTAAAAACCCTGAAGTCTTTCGTGATATCCGTGAGTTTGCTAGGAGCTACGATGATTCAGTGTATCGCTCATATCCAGGGCCTAACAGTAACACCTTTGTAGAGAAAATGGCTCGTGAGGTCGATGGTGTGAATGTTATTTTAGATCATAATGCGATAGGTAAAGAGAATGGCTTTTATCTAGGTAAGTCATCTGCAGGGACGGGGCTAAAAGTTCAGACTCCAGTCGCGGGAGTAACTCTAGGCCTCAAAGAAGGTGTAGAAGTGAGTGCTCTTGGCTTAAGCGCTGGAGTGAGTATTTGGCCGCCATCTGTTAGGATTCCATTTTTACCGAGAATCCCTACTTGGGAATAAATATGCTGTAGGATGAACTTTAATAGATGAAAATAATGAGACGCCATAAAGGAAAGTTAGCTGGATTAATAGTCTGTGTAGTAGCGATGTGCTGGACGATGAATAGCTGTACAGGGATAGCAGATGGGATCACACCGGTGAAAAATTTCAACCAAGAGAAGTACTTAGGTACATGGTATGAAATAGCACGTCTGGATCACAAGTTTGAGCGTGGGCTTAGTGAAATAACAGCAGTTTACTCAGTCAAAGATGATGGGGGTATAAAGGTTATCAATACCGGCTATAATAAAGAAAAGGGTGAATGGACAACCGCAGAGGGGAAAGCATACTTCGTGGGGGAGTCAGATGTAGCACACTTAAAGGTTTCCTTCTTTGGCCCGTTTTACGGTTCCTATGTGGTCTTCGACTTAGATGAGAAAGATTATGATTACGCCTATATCACCAGTTATAATAAAGATTACCTCTGGTTCCTTTCCCGTACACCAAATGTCAGTAAGGCTGATAAACAGAAATTTCTCGATAGAGCAAAACAAGACGGATTCGATGTTGATGAATTAATCTTCGTGGATCACGGCCAAGTTAAGCAATAAACTAGATGCTCGATGCAACCCAATGGTCGAAATTTATCCTCTATATAGAATATGTTCTAGAGCACCTCAATAGCCAGTCAGCGCAAGAGCTAACAGCAAATAAAGTAGCCCAAGCTTGGGAGAAAAAAAGCCCAGATAGCTCAGATAGCTTAGGCCAGTTTTAAGACGCTTACGTTGCTAAACGGAGACGGCGAATCTTTCATGACGTTGTGTTTTACGGCAAAAAAAATGAAAAGATACCGCCGTCTCCGAGAAGCTAATGAGTCAAGTTACTGACTTACGACGGTATAGAAGCTGGTGAGAATGTAGGGTCTGTGTCGGCATCGTAGTCAACGCCGTCTAGACCGAAGCCGAAGAGCTTTAGGAATTCTTCCTTGTAGCCGTCGAAGTCTGCTAGGTCTGCTAGGTTCTCGTTAGAGATGGCGTCCCATGACTTAGCGACTGCAGCCTGTATGTCAGCACGCATTTCTAGGTCATCTATTCTGATGCGCTTGCTGTCGTCTAGCTGGAGATCTGCTCCATAGAGACGGTCAGCGAAGAGGCGCTGGATCTGCTCGATGCAACCTTCGTGGAGTCCCTGAGCTTTCATTTCCTTGTAGAGGATAGAGATGTAGAGTGGGACGACTGGGATGGCGGATGATGCTTGAGTGACGAGTGCTTTGTTGACTGACACATAAGCTGAGCCGTTGTACTTTGTAACGAGCTTGTCGTTGAGTCTTTCGCAGACCACTTCGAGGTCTTTCTTAGCCATTCCGATGGTTCCTTCTGTGTAGATAGGCCATGTTAGCTCAGGGCCGATGTATGAGTAGGATACTGACTTCACACCTTCAGCTAGGACACCCGCTTCATCGAGAGCCGTCATCCAGAGTTCCCAGTCTTCACCACCCATGACTTTGATGGTGTTGTCGATTTCTTCTTGAGTGGCTGCTCCAATGGTGACTTCTTCGATCTCACCTTTATCTGTATTGAGGTTCTTGTTAGTGTATTCGCCACCCGTTGTCTTTAGCACTGAGCGGTGATCTTCTCCTGTGTCAGGATTGATCCTGCGTGGTGATGCGAGTGAGTATACGACGAGGTCGATAGGCCCCATTTCGTTTTTGATCATCTCGACAGCCTTGGCTTTCATGTCGTGTGAGAAGGCGTCACCGTTGAGTGATTTAGCGTAGAGACCAGCTTCTGTAGCTGCTTTTTCAAAGGCTGCTGAGTTATACCAACCGGCAGTTCCTGTGCGCTTTTCTGTACCTGGCTTTTCGAAGAAGAGGCCGAGTGTGTTCGCGCCAGATGAGAAGGCTGGAACGATACGAGATGCGAGGCCGTAGCCAGTGGATGAACCAATGACGAGTACGTTTTTAGGACCGCCTTCGACTGGGCCTTTAGATTTTACGTAGTCGATTTGTTCCTGCACGTGTGCTGCGCAGCCGTCTGGGTGAGAGGTGATACAGATGAATCCTCTAGTCTTTGGTTTAACGATCATGTGGTTGTAATGTGTTAGTTGTTAAATTATAGGTTGTATGAAATTTTAAAACTCGCATGAGCCAGGTGTACGGGCGAATGGTATGACGTCGCGGATGTTCTTCATGCCAGTGGCGAACATGAGCATGCGCTCAAAACCCATACCAAACCCTGCGTGTGGGCAGGTGCCGTATTTGCGGAGGTCGGTGTACCACCAGTAGTCTTCTTCGCTGAGATTGTGCTCTGCCATATTTGCTTGGAGGACATCGAGACGCTCTTCACGCTGAGCACCACCTACGATCTCTCCTATACCTGGGACGAGTAGATCCATGGCAGTGACGGTCTGGCGTCCTTTGGAGTCAGGGGCATTCGCACGCATGTAGAATGGTTTGACGTCTTTCGGGTAGTCGTAAACGGTGGTCGGGCATTTGAAGTGCTCTTCGGTGAGATAGCGCTCGTGCTCTGACTGGAGATTGACTCCCCAGATGACTGGGTACTCGAAGGTCTGACCGCTCTTAATGAGTATTTCGACTGCTTCTGTGTATGAAACACGCTGAAATGGCTTATCAGCGACGAATGTTAGGCGTTCTATGAGTTGCTTATCTACGAATTTGTTGAATATTTCTAGGTCACCTTCGTTGTTGTTGAGGGTGTCTGTGATGAGATACTTGACGAACTCTTCAGCTAGATTCATGTCTTCGGCGAGGTCGCAGAATGCCATTTCAGGCTCGATCATCCAGAATTCGTTTGCGTGGCGCGTGGTGTTAGAATTTTCAGCACGGAAGGTCGGTCCGAAGGTGTAAATGTTAGAGAGTGCGGTAGCAAAGGCTTCACCTTCTAGTTGGCCAGATACTGTTAGGTAGGATGCTTTATTGAAAAAGTCGTCTTCATATTTCTTTACGCCGGCAGCTGATGGGTCATGGGTGGTGACGCGGAACATCTCGCCAGCACCTTCACAGTCTGATGCTGTGATGATAGGTGTATGGACGTAGGTGAAGTCACGCTCATCAAAAAATCTGTGAACTGCCTGAGCGAGACGGGAACGCATGCGGAAGACTGCTCCGTAGAGATTTGCTCTAGGTCGTAGATGAGAGATGGAGCGGAGAAATTCTGGTGTGTGGCCTTTTTTCTGAAGGGGGTAATCTGATGGAGCTTCACCGATGAGCTCTATGGATGTGGCGTGGATCTCCCATTGTTGGCCTTTACCTGGAGACTCTATGAGCTTTCCTGTAATGCCGATGGCTGATCCAGTAGACATTTTAGCAATGTCTGCGTAGCCGGTGATGCCGGAGTCTGCGATGCACTGAATGTTAGCGAGTGATGTGCCGTCATTGAGCTCGATAAATGAGAAGTCTTTGTTGTCTCGTCTTGTTCTGACCCAGCCTTTGATGGTGATTTCTTTTTCAGCTGATTCAGGAGTGCTTTTTAGAGCATTTTTAATGAGTGTTCTCATAGGGGGATTATTACCATAGGGAAGCTTGTGAGGGATAGGAATTTTTCACGAAAGTTACTTGTGAGTGAGGTAAGGAGACACTAGTGTGACTAGTAAGGAGAAACGATGTTTGAGTTAGAGAGTAAATATAGCCCAGCGGGTGATCAGCAGCAGGCGATTGATAAATTATTGAAATCAGTAGCTGCAGGGAATATGCACCAGACGCTGTGGGGGGTGACGGGATCTGGTAAGACCTATACGATGGCGAATCTAATCAAGGGGGTGAATAAGCCGACACTTATTATGAGCCATAATAAGACCTTGGCTGCACAGCTCTATTCTGAATTTAAGACCTTTTTTCCTAATAATGCGGTCGAGTATTTCGTGAGTTATTTCGATTATTATCAACCTGAGGCTTATATACCTAGTTCTGATACTTTCATTGAAAAGGACTCGGCGATTAATGATGAGATTGAGCGATTAAGACTAAGTACGATGGGTAGCCTGCTCACGCGTAAGGATGTGATAGTGGTCGCTAGTGTGAGCTGTATTTATGGCTTGGGTTCACCGGATGATTATCAAAATATGATGCTTCCAGTGAAGCAGGGTGATGAGATCGGTCGGGATGAATTTTTGAATCAGCTTGTGGATTTAATGTTCGAGCGGAACGATGTGGAGTTTAGCCGTGGAAACTTCAGGGTGCGTGGTGATGTGGTGGAGATACGCCCAGCTTATATGGAGCGGACGGCTATTCGAGTGGAATTTTTTGGTGACGAGGTGGACAGGATTTCTGAAATAGATACACGTTCAGGACATAAGCTTGGAGAGATGGATAAGTACATTTTCTTCCCCGCGAAGCAGTTCGTGACGAGTAAGACTAAGATGAAGACTGCGATCATTGAGATCCGTAAGGAGATGAAGGCGCGGGTGGCAGAATTTGAAAAAAGTGGAAAGCTCATAGAAGCTCAGCGGATCAGGATGCGGACTGAGTATGATATAGAGATGATGCAGGAAATGGGATTTTGTCAGGGGATTGAGAATTACTCTAGACATGTCACTGGACGTGAAAAGGGAGCGACTCCTTATACTCTGTTAGATTTCTTCCCAGATGATTTTCTGCTTCTAGCAGATGAGAGTCACGTGACGTTACCACAGGTGGGTGGGATGTTCGAGGGGGATAAGAGCCGTAAGAATGTACTGGTGGAGCATGGGTTCCGTCTACCGAGTGCGATGGATAATAGACCGTTGAGATTTGAGGAGTATATGAAGAAGACGCATCAGCGAATCTATGTGACTGCTACTCCCGGGCCGTTTGAATTTATCAATAGCCGACCAGATAATAAGACCTACATTCCATGGGTGAAGGGTGAACTGAGTGCGAATCAGGCGATCAAGCTACTACGGAAGCAGGTGACTCCGAGTAATACTCTAGATAGTGTTGATGAATTTGATGTGGATAGCCGAGGTGCTACTTTGATGGTGCAGCAGATTATCCGTCCTACTGGTCTGTTAGATCCTATTCTTACGATGAAGCCTCTGGATGGGCAGATAGATGCTACGATAGAGCTTTGTCATGATAGGGTAGCTAAGAATGAGCGAGTGCTAATCACGACGCTGACGAAGAAGACGGCTGAGGAGCTTGCTGAGTATTTATTAGAGGTAGGTCTAAAAGTACGTTATATCCACGCAGATATTGATGCTGTGGAGAGGGTTGAAATCTTACGTCAGTTGAGAGTGGCTGAGTTTGATATTTTAATCGGGATTAATTTACTCAGAGAAGGGCTAGATTTACCAGAGGTGAGCTTGGTATGTATTCTTGATGCCGATAATGAAGGCTTCCTTAGAAATGAAACGAGCTTGGTGCAGACAGCTGGAAGAGCGGCTCGTCATGTGAATGGTGAATGTGTGCTATTCTGTGATAAGGTGACAGATAGTATTCAAGCTCTGTTAGATATTACGGAATTTAGGCGAGGTGTGCAGATAGCTCATAATGAGAAGCATGGGATCACTCCTACTAGTGTGGTTAGATCTATGCAGCAAAGCCTAAGTGATGCTGGTGAAGAGAAGGGAGCAGTGGATTCAGTGGGCCAGAGTTTAGCTGCAGAAGAGGGAGTGGACTATAATGTGTTAGAAGTACTATCAGAGCTAGAGACTGAAATGCGTGATGCTGCGGCTAGGCTAGAGTTTGAGCGTGCGGGGCATCTGCGAGATCAGATCAAGGAGCTTAAAAAGAAAGCAGGCATTGCAGAAAAGTCTGCAATGCCTGCTGAAAAGAATAATGGTAGGAAGGTGGACTACCGTGAAGTGTGAGCTATTAAGAAATTGGTTACTTTAGCTGTATAGAATCCTCTGATTTAGGTATCTCGTCTTTACCGTAGTGTGAGTCAATATAACCAAATTCAATGAAAGTGTCATTCCATGATGAGAGAGCTTGAGGAGTAGTAGAGTATACTATTTTGACAGTGTTGATCCATTGGCTTGCTGCTTTTTTATCCCCCGAGTGAAATGCCAAAGCAGCTTTGGCGTAGTAGTAATACGGAGAGTCTTTTAGGTAAGATGCCTGATTCGCTAATGCTTCAGCATCTTCGTGGTGTTTTTCTTTTTCTGATCCAGTTGAGGCCTCAGAGAGGGCTAAATGACAGAGGATAATTTTGAGTTCAATGAGTTTAGCTAATGCTTTATGTGGGGTATTCTTAATTATTTTTTTTAACTCTAGAAATTGCTCTAATGACTGTTTCCAATTACTTGTGCAGAATTCAACTTCAGCGATGTTGAAGCGTAAATTATTGTCATAGTTGGATAATTCTTTGATCTTATTATAAATACTACGTGCTTTATCAAAGTTGCGGAATTCCATATGAATAGAACCTAATAACATATGAGCCTGTGGATCTGCATCGAAGATATTTAGCATTTCTTGGATTTTCATTAACGCTGCAAACGTGCGCTTGTTATTAAAGTATGTATAAGCGTCTTTCTTTAGCGCGTAATACTCTTCGCGATCTTTCTGCAAGAGGTTACTGAAGGCGTTGTTGATACTATTGATTTTTTTGGTTCTTTCAGGGTCACGATTAACTTTTTCAATGGCTGAAGAGGCTGGTGGGACTTGATTTTGTTGAGCCGATAGGCTGGCGATGCTCAGAGAACCAGAGACTAAAAGAGTGATTAAAAATGGTATCTTCATATGGTGATTATTAAATGTTTTTAAAGTGTTTGATCCACTATCTCAAGTGAACGTTTTAGTAAACGTTGTTTTTTCTTATGTACTCTAGGACACGAGGATGTAGCCAAGCTGTAGATGTAGGGGAATATGGAGCATTTCTTATTACTGAGGCTGAGGCTGTGTGTGCTCCTCCTATGTGAGTGAAGTGAAATTTATCGATGTTAGCCGGAGTCTCACCACGAGTAACGACGATGAAGTCTAAAAGTGTGGCAAAGTATTCTGCACGATTCCATTGAATGATAGAGTCCCATTGGTCAGTGCCCATGAGCCAGTAGAGCTCAGCATCTGGGTGCTTTTTCTGCATGTGCTCGGCAGTTCTCCATGAGTAGGAAGGTGCTGGAGCCGTTAGATCATAATCATCGACGAGTGCCCAAGGGAAGTCGGTAGTAGCGAGCTGACACATCTCCAGCCGATGGAGGTCTGGGGCATTTTGTTTGGTAAGCTTATGGGGAGACTGCTTACAGGGGAGGAAGATGACTTTATCCATACCTAGCTCGCGCTGACATTTTTGGGCGATATAGGTGTGACCTAGGTGAAT
Source organism: uncultured Rubritalea sp. (assembly GCA_937981665.1). GTDB lineage: Bacteria > Verrucomicrobiota > Verrucomicrobiia > Verrucomicrobiales > Akkermansiaceae > Rubritalea. The sequence continues at coordinate 10,000 of CALJOJ010000006.1, read as the reverse complement.
GGGGTCAAAGGTTCCGCCAATTAAGCAGATTTTTTGCTTTTTTTTCATAAGGAAAAGGTGGAGTTTTTCGGTATGCAATTTCTATCTTGTTTACTGGAATCACTCAAGCTTGGGTTTACTTCATTTGGTGGGCCGGTGGCGCATTTGGCGTACTTTCGTGAAGCGTATGTGGATCGGCTAAGATGGCTGAGTGACGAAAGATTCGCTGAGCTGTTAGCAGTATGTCAGTTTATACCAGGTCCTGCAAGTAGTCAGTTAGGAGCGGCGATAGGTTATGAAAAGGGGGGCTGGCTCGGTGCATTTGGCGCATGGTTAGGCTTCACCTTACCGTCTGCTGTGCTGATGATTTTGTTTGTGTCGACTATGGGGCTGTTGAATGACTGGGCAATCAGTGGTGCGGTTCATGGTTTGAAAATAGTTGCCGTGGCCGTGGTCGCGAATGCGGTGTTAGGGATGCAGAGGAAGCTGTGCCCAAATGCTAAGGGGATTTTTATTGCACTCCTCATAGCTGTTATTTTAGTTGTGTTTCAGTCTCCATGGTTGCAGCCGTTGTTGATTTTACTGGGTGGCATACTTGGTGCGCTACTATTCCGTGAGCTTGGAAATACTACGGGTGAGGAGGTAAGTGTGACTAAGGTGAAACATCCTGTGGGGGCGCTTACTGTGCTGGTTTGCTTTGTCGCTGGTGTGGTTGCGTTATGTTCTTTTCAGACGAGTGATAACGAGATGACGATGCTAGCTGGACTAACGAAAACAGGCTCAATGGTGTTTGGTGGAGGTCACGTTGTATTGCCATTATTAGAGGCTGAAACGGTAGCTAAGGGTTTGATGACACAGGATGATTTTTTAGCGGGTTATGGATTTGCACAAGCTGTTCCTGGGCCGTTGTTTACCTTTGGTGCTTATATAGGAGCGGTTGTCGGGCTGAATGGAAGTGCATGGTTTGGTGGATTGGTCGGGATGGCGATTATTTTCTTGCCGGGGATGATTTTGTTGACTATCGGGATGCCAGTTTGGAATGCGTATAAGCATGTCAGTGTGATTAAAAATGCGTTGAAAGGTGCTAGTGCGGCAGTGGTTGGATTGATTTTAGCTGCGCTGGTTCACATGCTTCGTATGGGGGTGATCAGTAATGTGTTAGAAGCGCTGATTGCCATTATTCTAGCAGTGATTGTTTATAAGAAGCTGGTGCCAGTCTGGGCGGTAGTGATTACTGGAATTGGAGTTGGCTTAGTTTTAGTTTAGCCACATAGAGTGATAGTTTTCCTTGGTGCGAAGGTTGGTTGTCTGTTTAAGATTTCCTGTCATTAAGAGACTTAAATTAGACTGACGATGGATTGACCTTTTGGCTAGAGTGCTCTACGGTTCATTCCTCATGTACGACACAACTTCATCTAGCCAGGCCTCCTCAGTAAGTAAGGAAAAACACCGCGACCCTGAGTTACTTTCACCAGCAGGAAATTGGGATTGTGCACGGGCTGCAGTGATCAATGGTGCGGATGCTATTTTCTTCGGTCTGAGTAAATTCAATGCTCGTCTGCGTGCGGATAATTTTACTGATGAAGACTTACCAGAGTTGATGAAGTTTCTCCATGCCCATGGTGTGCGAGGCTTCGTGACGATGAATACACTGATCTTCACGAGTGAGCTAGATGCAGCTGAAGCACAGCTAAGACATCTTGAGGAGTCTGGAGTGGATGCGATCATTGTACAGGATTTGGGGCTTGCTAGACTAGCTAGACATGTAGCTCCTAATTTAGAAATCCACGCGTCTACGCAGATGACGTTGACTTCACCTGAGGGACTGGAGTTTGTGGATTCTCTCTATCAGTTAGAGCGTGCGGTGTTATCTCGTGAGCTTTCTGTTAGTGACATTGGAAAATTTAAGCCAAAGGAATGTGTACCGCTTGAAGTCTTCGTTCATGGTGCACTCTGTGTGGCGTATTCTGGTCAGTGTCTCACTAGTGAGTCATTAGGGAAACGCTCGGCGAACCGTGGCGAGTGTGCGCAGGCTTGCCGTATGCCATATGAGCTAGTGGTAGATGGTGAGACTAAGGAGATGGGAGAGGTACGTTATCTACTCAGTCCGCAAGATCTAGCCGCGGTGGATGTGATCCCACAGCTAGTCGAACAGGGTGTGGTTTCCTTTAAAATAGAAGGTCGCTTGAAGAGCCCAGAGTATGTGGCTGCGGTGACTAAGGTATACCGTAAGGCTATAGATGATGCAGTGGCGCAGCGAGACTCCACGGTGACTGAGCGTGATAAGTACGCATTAGAAATGACGTTTTCGCGTGGACTCTCTACTGGTTGGCTAGAAGGCACGAACCATCCGTATTTGACTCATGGTAAATTTGGCAAAAAGCGTGGAGCTTTCGTGGGAGAAGTTAATCAGGTAGGTAGAGGCTATGTAGAGATCAAGTGGACAGGAAATACAGATCTGAAATCTGGGGACGGGATCGTCTTTGATGCTGGTGAGGATAGAAATGAAGAGCAGGGAGGTAGAGTTTTCCGTGTCGAGGGGGACAAGGTGCGCTTTCATGAAAAGCACTCTAATATTGAATGGAACCGCGTGCGCGTGGGGCAAGGAATATGGAAGACTGATGACCCGAAGCTGAATGCTGAGGTCAAGGCTCTCTGGAAAAATGTGAAGCTACAGGCGAAGAAGGAATCTCTAAATGTGAAGGTAACTGGAGCTGTAGGTGAAGCGATGGTTCTAGTCGCTAACAGTGTGGAAGTCAGCTCGGAAGAAATGTTAGAACAAGCGCAGAATAGACCGGTGAATACCGAGCTGTTAGAGAAGCAACTATCACGTCTTGGCGAGACAGATTACGCACTAGGTACAGTAGATAACCAACTCTCTGGTGAAGTAATGATGCCGGTGTCTGCTCTGAACCGTCTCCGCCGTAGCTTGGTAGCTAAGCTGGATGATAGACCCAAAATTTCTGAAGCCTATGAGCGCTCGGAAAATAAGCTGAGCGAACTTTTCCCTGTGATGGGTGATGAGGTAGATGTGGTGAAGGAACTCAGTGTTCTCACCCGCGAGATGCCTCAGGTAGAAGCTGCCCTAGAAGCTGGTGTGAAGCGCATCTATGCTGACTTCGAAGATCTTCGTGAGTATAAAAATGTGGTCAAGCTAGTCAGAGAATCAGGTGCCGAAGCGAAGATCCATCTAGCAACACCAAGAATCCAAAAGCCAAGTGAGGCTGGGTATTTCAAGCTAGTTGACAAGGCTGAGGCGGATGGTGTGCTGATCCGTAACCTAGGTGCGATAGAGTATTTCAAAAACCGTGAAGGTTTATACCGTACAGGTGATTTCTCACTGAACTGTGCGAATCCACTGACAGCACGTATTTTAAAAGAGCAGGGTAACTTAGACCACCTCACTATCTCTTATGACCTCAACATCAGTCAAGTGAAGCAGATGCTGTATAAGTCACCAGAGAACTGGTACGAGCTTACTATTCACCAGCACATGCCAATGTTTCATATGGAGCACTGCGTGTTCTGTACCTTCTTGAGTGAGGGAACTAGCATCAAGGATTGTGGTAAGCCTTGTGATAAGCATAATGTTCAGCTCAGAGATAGAGTGGGCCAACTGCATACATTAAAGGCAGATGTTGGCTGCCGGAACACACTCTTCAATGGTAAAGCGCAGACTGGTGCGAGGTTCTATGATGATCTTTCGAATGCTGGCTTAGGGATGTTCCGTATGGATATGCTAAGTGAAAGCAAGGATGAAGCACTGATGGCTATCCAAGCATATCAGCAGCTCTTAGATGGTAAGTCTGACGGCCACATGCTCTGGCATGATCTAGATGTGATGGAGAAGCTCGGAGTTACTGAGGGGACATTCAGCGAGACTTTCTCCTAACCCAAGTTTAACATCATATAAATATTGGCTCTAACTGATAAGTAGTTACGGGTTTTTCATGATTCGTCTGACACTACATTATGTGGTGTTTGTTAATTTACGCCAGTGATGTAATTTACGTTGTTATTTTCGCACCATGTAAGCATGCGCGGACGCATGAATCCTGTGTCTCCCCATTGCTGACGAAAGGTTTTGACGAGGATTTTGAGCACACACGTAGAGTGTTAGGAAGCAGTGGTGCTTGTAATAGCCGTGGTAAAAGCTTCCTTCTTGATTGCCGTGAGTGAGGATAAACGTCTGGATCAGCTAGAATTAAATATAAACCCAAACACTAACGAACAATAACAAACCGCTTTAAGCTGTTCCAATTTCGAAGCCTCCGGTTTTACCGGAGGTGATTCACTTAACATTAAAATGTAACCTATGTGCTCGGTTCATACCATGTATTGAAGCATGACTCCTTTTAGAAAAATGGTACGCAGACAGGGACTCGAACCCTGGACCAATTGGTTAAAAGCCAACTGCTCTACCAACTGAGCTATCTGCGCATTATATGTTGGGATTACTTTGCACCCTTGCGAGTGCGGCGGATTTTTATGATGGAATCTGACATTTTGCAAGTTAGTTTTTTATATTATTTGCATTCATTGTTATCGTTATTTCATAAGTAATTGTGAATGGGGGCTTAAGGTCATTTTCAATCAGAAGGAGAGAGTCAGTCTAGGCAGGGGATTTATAGGAGCAAAGAAAAAGGAGCCATGTATTGAAACATGACTCCTTTTAGAAAAATGGTACGCAGACAGGGACTCGAACCCTGGACCAATTGGTTAAAAGCCAACTGCTCTACCAACTGAGCTATCTGCGCATTATATGTTGGGATTACTTTGCTCTCTCGCGAGTGCGGCAGAGGAATAGTGAACATTGATGAATTTGGCAAGATCATTTTTAACTTTTTATGATAATTATTTTCCTGAGGGAGCCGCTGGTAACTACCTATATTGCAGCTTTGCTCATTTGGCTTATGGATTAGCAAGTTGAGCTGTGGTGATTAAAATAAGATCCGTTATGTAGGAAAAATAAACTTGGGTATAGCTTCGTTCTGTTTTCAGAATGGATATGGATCTTTTGCGAGAATGCGTTTAGCTCTCATCGTATCAGTCTTTTACATCAATATCACTACTTGTTATAGCTAGGCGCAAGTCATTAAAATAGAAAAAATTACTAGATTTGATCCTATTCTCTTGTGCTGTGAAATGCAGTTAGCTATTAAGTTAGATGACTTTTAAAGTTAAAACGAATTACAGAAAAAATATGATGATGACAGAAAATTCAAAACTTATCGCATCGGCGGTTCTCGCTGGTGCAGGTGGCATAGGCTTATGTGTGGCAAGCGGGGCTAGTGTGACCATCCCTCTTATAATATTAGTGGTAGGTCTAGTGTTAATGATCAAGTGTTGGACTGGTTCCTCAATGCCGCAGCATATGAAGAGACTAGTCATGTGGGTGAAGAACTACGATGATCTTGATAACAGAATGAAAGAGGTAGTGGATGCAGAGGGGATGAATGAGGCTTTAGTTAAATTAGAGAAGAAGCCTGTCGCTAAGTCGGCTGCAAAAAAAGAAGATGTAATTGTCAACAAGGTAAGTAAAAGTAAAGAAGAAAAGGCTACTTCTAAAGCTACGAAAAAGCCAGCCGCTAAAACTGCGAAAAAGACCACAAAGAAGATTGCAAAAAAGACGATTAAGAAAGCTGCCGCTAAGACTACTACTGCTAAGACTACTAAGAAAAAGACAGGAGCTAAGGCTGCTACTGAAAAGAAGTCAGTAACTAAGACGGCAAAGACCACTAAGAAATCAACTTCCAAGACTGTGAAGAAGCCGGTAAATAAGACTGCGAAAAAGACTACGAAAAAGACACCTAAGAAGCCAGTGGCTAAGTCCAAGAAATCAGGCAAAAAAGCTTAGAGTAAAGGGGTGAGATTTATATTGAGGAGTAAGGCTGTTAGTAATATTTAGCTGTACTACTAAATTATTTTGGTTTGTAGTTCGAGTGATACATAGGGCTTGGTGAAAAAGAGGTCAAAGTATGCAGGACACAACTTTTGGGATAATATGAGAGCTAGAAGCGCACGGATATGTTATTACACCTTTGAAAAAGCGTGCACCTCACATGATTAGACAACAACCAAATCAAACTGAATTTACCGACTTCATCCACCCTTTTGGCGGTAAATTACCAACCTCTAACAGATGGATTAAATTGAGCCAACTAGTCCCCTGGGATGAAGTCCAAACCATCTACTCCAAAGGATTCAAGATGACTAAAATGGGTGCTCAAGCGCCCTCTGGCAGAATTGCTTTCGGAGCTCTTTCTAGACAAATACCTCAGGGAGGTGCTTTGTTGCCTTATTCACAGATACCTAAATTACGTAAAAATTCCTAAAATAGGAAAATCAAAAAATGAAATTTACATGGAAATGGTCGCGTGAGACTTTTTCTGGAAGCCCTAAATAGAAAAACAAAGCTCATATATGACTTGCTCGTGAGTGGATCATCCGTTAACGCTAGACACAGATTTTGAAAGATGCTGTCCTGTAACTAGGACAATTCCACTTACTTTATTTTACTAAATCACTCTATAAATAACAATATGGCTATCAAACGAGCACTGCTATCAGTATCAGACAAGACCGGATTGGTCGAATTCGCTAAGGGACTCCACGAGCTAGGGGTAGAGCTTCTATCTACAGGTGGTACAGCAAAGGCTATCCGTGATGCGGAGATTCCTGTGATTGATGTTTCCTCATATACTGAAGCACCTGAGCTTTTTGATGGACGAGTGAAGACTCTTCATCCAATGATACACGGTGGGCTGCTTCAGCGTCGTGATAGAGAAGATCATAAGCAGCAAGCTAAAGACAACAATATTCCGGAGATCGATCTTGTTGTAGTAAATCTGTATCCTTTCGAGGAAACTATCGCTAAGCCGGGAGTGACGCTAGAGCAGGCGATCGAGAACATCGACATCGGTGGTCCATCTATGCTTCGTTCAGCTGCAAAGAACTACAATAGCGTGACTGTTCTCGTAGATGTAAATGATTACCCACGTGTTCTCGAAGAGATGAAGGAGAATGACGGTGACACGACGCTGGCTTTCCGTGAAGCATGTTCGATCAAGGTTTTCCTCCGCACCTCTACTTATGATGGCGCGATCAATAGCTTTCTTAGTCAAGCATCAGAAGGTGGTGATTCATCATTCTCATTATCACTTCCATTTGAAAAGAGCCTTCGCTACGGTGATAATCCTCACCAGGCGGCTACGCTGTATGGTAACTTCGGTGATTGCTTTACCCAGCTCCAAGGTAAAGAACTCAGCTATACTAATGTTTTAGACATCGAGGCAGCAGCAGATATTATCTTTGATTTCGCTCGTCCAACGGTAGCTATCCTCAAGCACACGAATCCATGTGGAATAGGTCAGGATGATGAGTGCCTGCGTAAAGCATGGAACAATGCTTTTGAAACAGATACACAAGCACCATTCGGTGGGGTGATCGTTTGTAACCGTCCACTTACTGAGAAGCTAGCTCGCGTGATCAGCGAAATTTTCACGGATGTGATCATCGCTCCTGACTACGAAGCTGAAGCTCGTGCTATTCTTCAGAAGAAGAAAAACCTCCGTCTTATCAAGATGAATGTGGAGGAGTACACGAAGGAGAAGGAGCAACCAATGCTTCGGTCAGCACCAGGTGGTATCATGGTGATGGATAGAGATCACACTCCACTCGGGCTAGATGATCTTGAGAGTAAGGTCGTGACTAAGCGACCACCTACAGAAGAAGAAATGCATGCAATGCGTTTTGCTTGGAAAGTAGTGAAGCACGTGAAGTCAAATGCGATTGTCTTCGCTAAGTCTGACCGTACACTAGGAATTGGAGCTGGTCAGATGAGCCGTGTTGATTCTTCTAAGCTAGCTGTTTGGAAGTCTGAGGAAGCTGGGCTTTCACTAGTAGGTAGTGTGTTAGCATCTGATGGATTATTCCCATTTGCTGACGGACTCGACGCAGCAATCAAAGCAGGAGCAACAGCTTGTATCCAGCCTGGTGGTTCTATCCGTGACGAAGAGGTGATCGCTGCAGCAGACGCTGCGGGCATTGCCATGATCTTCACAGGACACAGACATTTCAGACATTAAAATTTCTCTTAGTAATGTTTAACGAAACGTTCAGAGACCTGTCCAAACCCCAAGTTCTTAACCTCATCGAGGCGATTAAGAAATCTAGGGGGATGGCTGTGGCAGATCTGGCACGTGAGTTAGAAATGAGCTATATGGGAGTGAAGCAACACTGCCAGAAGCTCGAGAAAATAGGATATCTCAAGACGTGGAGGGTCCCAAGAAGTGGAGTAGGCAGACCTGAGAAACTTTATAAACTCACCTCGAAGTGCGATGCGCTTTTTCCCCAGCCTGATGTGGATATGATGCTCAATGTGCTGGAGGGGATGCAAAGTCTTTTTGGTAGTACTTCACCAGAGAAGATTTTCATGCACCACTATGATAAGCTCAGAGAAGACTGGGCGAAGTCTATCAATAAAGGGAAATCGTTGGTAGAGAAAGCGACTCGACTAGCTGACTTGCGAGATAAGGCAGGTTGTTTTAGCCGGTGTAAGTATGATGTTGAATTTGGTTTCCGTATCGAGGAATATCATAACCCGATGTATGACCTGTTTCAGAAATTTCCTAATATCATTCAGCAGGAAGTTCGTATGATGGAGCACTTGTTAGGTAGTAAGGTGAAGAGGCAAGAGGTAGAGTCTGATGAGAGCGGTGCTCTTGTGATCTATCAGATTGGCACCTTGGGTTAGCCTGTTCTTGTACTTGTGATTTTGCTATTTTAAGATGATTAATTTTTTGACAGAAGTTTGACACAACGATTGGAAATGATTGCTATGGTAACGGCACTATGAAAATAAAACTAATATCCGCGCTAATGATAGGAACACTAATTTCAGTTGACGCTAAGAGTATTAAGAATGATGTAGACCCTTTTATTAAAGGTGCTGATAAGGCGGTGAATGAATTCTATGAGGTGATATCTATAGTAGTCAATAAGCGTGGGTCAGTGGTTTCAGTTGATTATAAGCATGATATAAGCTTAGACGTAAAAAAGAGAGTGAATCACATTGTAGTTAGGACTGAAGCAGGGAAAGAAATTTCTATGATTAGCCTTCAAGCTGGTAAATTAGACAAAGGTATTCTTATCAAATTAGATAAAAACGGGAAAGTAGAATCAAGCTCAGAAAAGCATGTGAATGCTCCGAATAAATCTCACTTACTACTCAAAGAACTTAATGATAAAGAATTGACAAGAGAAATGCGTCAAAAAGGAGATATTAAAGTAATAGACGGACACGGGAAGCTCTTTTTCTTCAAAAGCGATAAAGTGGATAAGAAGTTTTAATAGAAAGTGCGTATTTCTTATTTCAGTATCTTGTCGATGTTTTTGCTAGCTTCCTTGATCCTTTTTGGGGCTGTGCGGCTGGCAAAACGTGAAGTTATAGAAAGGGGCGAGTTGGATAAAGCTAGTGTACGTACTTTTACTAAAGAGTATAGTGCTGAAGTGGAAAGGCTAGATGAGCTTTACCTGATTCATCTGCAACGGTTAGCTGAGAATTATACAGCAGATGATCCGCAAGCTTCTCAAAAAGCCAAGAAGGTGGCAGGTCTTGTAAGGGTCTATGAACTCTCAGATACAGGAGACCTGAAGAAAATAGAGGGTTTTGCTGTAGGGGGTGAATCGATTATCCCTTATGTGGGTATGATGGGGGCTGGTCTTGAGAAGGAAGGTGCTTCTATATTACTTCACGCATGGCTTCTAGAAGAGAGTTATGATAATCAAAGTGGCTGGTTGGGGCTTTCAGCTATAGAGGAATATAAGAGTCGCTATATACTGCGTTGGCTTAGGGGAGATAATGGTTGTTTGATTGCTATCCCGAATATTTCACGATAGGGTGTTTAGGATTGGTGCTGGTTCTTTAGCTTAGAGTTTAGGCTGCGTATCTGATGAATAGCTCCAATTGAGGGCGTTTTCATCCTTTTTAGGCACAGCTATCGCTACTCCCTCCAGTGTT
>CALJOJ010000005.1 GCA_937981665.1 uncultured Rubritalea sp. | reverse complement strand
TAGAAAAAGCTGAGGGCATCCATGTCGAAGATGATGACGACGTCTTCTGGTGGGGGTGTCTGCTTGAGAATATTCTTGATGTAGATGGATAGCTGGCGCGCTGAGGTGGACTTCAGCATGAGCTGGTAGCGGAACTGGCCGTGGGCTCTTGTCAGGGGTGACGGTAGTGGTTCACCTAGTTCAATGTGTGGAGGTAGGTTTTTCTGGAGTCGCTTGTGGATATTCTGGAGGGTGAATTCTGCCCGGCGTTCATGAGTAGAGCGGGTTCCAATGAGGGCAACGTGGGAGAATGGTGGGAAGGAAAATTGATTACGAAACTGGAGTTCTTGCTCAGCGTAACCATCGAAGTCATGATGCCGGGCGAACTGGATAGAGGGTGAATGCGGGGTAAATGTCTGGATGATGACTTCTCCCTCTAGCTCACCACGGCCAGCACGACCAGCTACCTGAGTGATGAGCTGGAAGGTACGCTCGCCAGCTCGGAAGTCAGGGACGTGGAGACCTAGGTCAGCATTGAGGATACCTACCAGAGTAACGTTAGGAAAGTGGAGTCCTTTGGCTATCATCTGAGTTCCGATGATGATGTCGATCTTATGTGCTTTAAATTTCGCCAGCGTGTCACGCAGGGCGTTTTTACGACGCATGGTGTCGGCATCAATCCTTGTAATACGAGCCTGCGGGAAAACTTTATGAATGATATTCTCTACCTTTTCTGTGCCGAATCCTTGGAGTCGGATAGCCTTATCACCGCACTCTGGGCATTTTCTAGGTGTGATGGTCTGGTAGCCACACATGTGGCAGACGAGGCGTTCTTCTCCCTTGTGGTAAGTGAGCGGGATAGCGCAGTGCTGGCACTCGCAGACGTGACCACAGGGCGGGCACTGAAGTGAGCGTGCGAAGCCACGGCGATTGAGAAAGAGGATGATCTGCTCACTGTTCTTAAGCTTGTTCTCCATCGAGGTGCGGAGCTTATCTGAGAGGATGGGGTCACGGCCTTTCTGCTTCTGCGCTTCTAGCTTCATGTCTAGCACTCGGATGATGGGCATGGACTGATGGTCTGCACGCTTGAGTAGCCTGACTAGCTGGTATTTACCTGTCTGGGTGTTATGGAAGGTCTCTAGAGATGGTGTGGCTGAACCGAGTACGATGGTAGCATTCTCCATATGCGCTCGAAGGACTGCGATGTCTCGACCGTGATAACGAGGGCTAGTTTCTTGTTTATAGGTATTCTCGTGCTCTTCATCCACGATGATGATTCCGAGGTTTGTTAGAGGAGCAAAGACGGCTGAGCGAGCACCGATGACGATGCGTGCTTTGCCTTTTCTTATCCGATGCCATTCGTCAAATCTCTCGCCTTGTGAGAGGTGAGAGTGGAGAACTGCTACCTGATCCTGGAGTGAGGCGAATCTGGATTTGAAACGCTGTACGGTCTGCGGAGTGAGAGAGATCTCTGGGATCAGGATGAGGGCTGTCTGGCCGGCATCGAGATGGCTCTGGACTGCCTGTAGGTAAACTTCTGTCTTACCTGAGCCGGTGACACCGTGGAGTAAGATAGGTTTCTTAACTTCGCCTTCTGCTGCTGGTCTTAGGACGTCAGCGAGAGCGACTTCTTGTTCATCGTTTAGCTTGAGCGGCTTGGATTCTAGAAATTCTTGATCAGCATCGGGGTCGCGGCGGACAGCTTGGTGCTTGAGGCTGACGTATTCTTTTTTCTCCAGTGATTTCACAGAAGCGGTGATGGATGCACCACCGAGATCCTTGAGCGAAAGTTGCCCAGAGTTTGCCTTTAGCAGGGTGAGTATGATGTGCTGCTTTGGTGCACGCTTGGCTAGCTTTTCTAGTTCATCAGGTTCTGGGAAGTTTTCTAGAATGACAATTTTCTGCGTCTTCTCTGAGTGCGCATCTTGGCGGACTGACTCAGGAAGAAGAGCGCGCATGACCTGCTCCATCGGGCTACCGTAGTAGTCAGCTAGCCATTTACCGAGCTTCATTAGACTAGGTGTGATCAGCGGGTCAGGGTCGATGAGTGAGTGCAGTGGTCGCAGTGAGAAACTCGTCTGAGGCTGCGGGACTATATCTAATACCGTACCGGTGGAATTTCTATTTCTAAGAGGAATACGGACACGGCAGCCTATTGCTACATTACTGAGCTCGTCAGGAATGGCGTAGTCAAAGATCAGCTCAGAAGGTCCATCAATAAGGACTTTGGCTGATTTACTGGCTACTTTGGGGGCTGTTAGATCGTCGTCGCTCATCTAGAATTAGATAGATGATCTTTATTTCTTCAGCTCTTCACGCATGAAGATGAGCTGATCATCGGTACTTTCAGTGTTGCTAAATTTATAGCCCGCTGATTTAAATTTCTTTAGCCCAGCAACGTCGGTGATATTATTTCGGACAATGTAGTCAGCCATCATGCCGCGTGCTTTTTTAGCGTAGAACGAGATGATTTTGTATTTACCGTTCTTCTCGTCTTTGAAGACTGGGGTGATGAGGTCTCCAGCGAGGGATTTCTTTTTCACAGATGAGAAGTACTCATTAGAGGCAAGGTTTACGATGAAGCTAGATCCGCTCTTCTTAAGGTCTGCATTGATGAGGTCTGTGATTTTCTCTCCCCAGAACTCATAGAGGTTCTTACCACGTGCATTATCTAACTTGGTCCCCATTTCTAGGCGGTAGGGCTGCATGAGGTCCAGCGGGCGAAGGAGTCCATAGAGTCCAGAGAGAATACGGATTTGTTTCTGCGCGAGGCTGAAGTCTGCAGTACTCCAGTCACTAAGCTCCATACCTTGGTAGACATCACCAGTGAAGGCGAAGATGGCCTGGCGGCTGTTGTCTGTGGTGAAGTCTGTTTCCCAGGTAGTGAAGCGCTCCGCATTGATGTTCGCAAGTTTTTCGCTGATGGACATGAGCTTACCGATGTCAGCAGGTGTCATTGCTCGCAGTTGCTTTACGAGGATTTCTGAGTCCTCGATGAAGCGAGGCTGGGTGTTTTTCTTGGTAGGTAGTGGTGATTCGTAGTCTAGCGACTTGGCGGGTGAAAGGAGAATAATCATAGCTGTAGTGAAGCGTAGGTTAGGAATTTTGCAAGTGAATTAGAGTTGCATGCTAGGTGGATATACCGCATGAATGTGTAACTAAATTTTACCAAGATTTTCCAGATGAGTAATCAAGCAAATAATAAGGGCAAGGATACCGTAGAGAGTAAAGATTTTATCAGAACAATTATTGCTGAAGATCTAGCATCCGGGAAGCATGAGACTACGGTGACACGTTTCCCGCCTGAGCCGAATGGATTTCTCCACATCGGTCACGCTAAGGCGCTGTGTCTAAACTTCGGACTGGCTGAAGAGAATGCTGGATCTGGTGCAAAATGCCATTTGAGATTTGATGACACGAACCCTGTGAAGGAAGATACGAAGTACGTGGAGAGCATCCAGGCTGACGTGAAGTGGTTAGGTTTTGAGTGGGGTGATGACTTGTATTTTGCGAGTGATTACTTTGAATACTTTTATGACTGCGCAGTGAATCTGATAGAAAAGGGACTGGCCTATGTGGACAGACAGAGCCCTGAGGAGATGCGTGAAGGCAGAGGTAAGGTCTATGAGGCTGGTGTGGATAGCCCATTCCGTGAGACTTCCGTGGAGGAAAATCTCGCTCTATTTAAGCAGATGCGCGATGGCGAGATTGGCGAGGGTGAGGCTGTACTCCGCGCTAAGATAGACATGGCGTCACCTAACATGAACATGCGTGACCCTGCGATTTATCGTATTCTTCACGCAGAGCATCATAATACGGGTGATACGTGGAAAATCTACCCAATGTATGACTTTGCTCATCCGTTAGAAGACGCAAAGGAGAAAGTGACGCACTCACTTTGTTCATTAGAATTTGAAGATCACAGACCGCTCTACGAGTGGGTAGTGACTAACTGTCCTGTGGCTGCGGTTCCTAGACAGATTGAATTCTCTCGATTAAATTTATCCTACACAGTGATGAGTAAGCGTAAGCTGCTGCAATTAGTGGAAGAAAATGTAGTGAACGGCTGGGATGATCCTAGAATGCCTACTCTCTCCGGGATGAGAAGACGTGGCTACACAGCAGCTGGGGTGAAATCATTCATCGCACGCGGTGGTGTGACCAAGGTGAACTCAGTGACTGACTTTTCTATCCTTGAGGCTGAGATCAGAAATGATCTGAACAAGATAGCCGACCGTAGAATGGCTGTGATGGAGCCACTCAAAGTAGTGATCACGAACTGGGATGATGCGCGCGAGGAAATGATGGTGTGCAATAATAACCCAGAAGATAAAGCTGCGGGAACGCGTGAAGTGCCTCTAACAAAAGAGCTCTACATCGAGCAAGATGACTTCATGGAAGATCCGCCGAAGAAGTATTTTAGACTAGGACCTGAGCGTGCTGTTAGACTACGTGGTGGATACATCATTAAATACGTGAGCCATAGTAATGACGCTGAAGGTAATGTTTCTGAAGTTCAGGTCGAGTACATTCCAGATACGATCGGTCAGAACGCCCCAGAGGGAATCAAGTGCAAGGCAGCGATCCATTGGGTAAGTGCCAAGTATGCTGTAGATGCCGAAGTCCGCGTCTATGATAGACTTTTCAAAGAAGAGAATCCGGATGCCGCTGAAGGTGGCTTTATGAGCTGTCTGAATGAGGACTCACTGAGCTTAATCGAAGGCGCTAAACTGGAGCCAATATTAACAGACGTGGGAGCAGGTTACATCTGCCAGTTCGAGCGTGTAGGCTATTTCTGTACAGACTCTGTAGACCACGGAGTAGACGGTAAGCTAGTGTTTAATAAGACAGCAGGGCTGAGAGATAACTGGAAGTAGAGGATTAATTCCAGCTGCTGAAAATATCCCCAATGAGAAACGTGTTCTCTATGAGGACGCTCTAGAGTGTGGTTGAGATGTTTACTGCGCAGAACTTGTAGCTTGGTTGTCTTGAGTATGGGTCGAAGGATGCTTGGGTGAGGCGATTCACTTTTGCGTAATGCATTGGCATGAATGTCTGGCCTTCTTGGACGGAGTTCGAGAGGTAAGCTGTAGCTTGGACTGATGCTCGGCTGGAGCTGATTTTTACCATTTGATTTGGTTCGATGTTGAGCTTGGCAGCATCGCTTGGATTGATTTCTATGTAGACTGACTCTGGGTAGAGTTTTTTGAGGATCTCTGATTTTCCGGTACGGGACTGAGTGTGCCATTGCGCGGAGGTTCCTCTGCCTGTAAGAAGGATGAGTGGGAAGCTGTTGCTGGTAGGTTCGGCTACTGGGACGGGGTCGCTGAAGATGAATTTAGCTTTGCTGTCTTGGTGATAGAATTTACCATCTGCGAAAAGCCGTCTTTCGTTATTCGTTGTTAGACCAGCGATATCGTCTTTTGTGCACGGCCACTGGATGCCTCTGTTAGATTCTAACAAGTCGTAATCCTGGATGCCCGAGAAGTCGCAAGGCTGGCCAGAGCTTAGTTCAGAAAGAATTTTAAAAGCAGCTTCAGGTGAACTCCACTTTTTAAACATTTCTCCACAGCCCCAGTACTGAGCGACTAGCTTGAAAATATTGAAGTCTGATAGAGCTTGGCCAGGGGCGGTTGCTAGTTTCTTCACCAGACCGATACGGCGTTCAGAGTTGATAAATACACCATCTTTCTCTGCCCAGCCAGCGGCGGGGAGTACAAGGTCTGCGAGCTCTGCATTCTCGATACTAGAGTACATGTCTTGGACGACGAGGAAGTCTAGCTTCTTCATCGCTTTGTTGTATCTGTCTTGGTGAATCCATGAGTGAGAGCCATTGGTAGCTATCACCCAGAGGCCTTTGATTGTCCCATTGTGGATGCCATCGATGATTTGATCGTACGCTAGACCTGTTTCTTCTGGGATACAAGTTTCATCTATCTCTAAGACGTTTGCCACTTTAGTTCTTGCTGCTGGATCGTCAAATGCATGACCACCTAATAGATTGGTGGTGTTACTGAAGAGTCGTGATCCCATCGCATTACATTGACCTGTGATGGAGTTCGCTCCTGTGCCAGGTCTGCCTATGTTACCAGTCATCAAGGCTAGGTTTATAATAGACTGTGCGGTTCGCACGGCTTCATGACCTTGATTCACTCCCATGGTCCACCAGAAGGAAACATTTTTACCTTCGTGAATAGTACGAGCGAGGTTTTCTAACTGCTCGATAGAAATGCCAGATTCCTTCTCTACAAGTTCGGGCGTGAATTTCTCTACGTGAGTAGCAAAGTCATCATATTCATTTGTGTTAGATTTGATGAAGTCATTATCTATCCAGCCATTTTTGATGAGAATGTGTGCGATGCCGTAGAAGAATGTTAGGTCAGACTTCGGCATGATCGGGTAGTGCTGGGTTCCTGCGATAGCGGTTTCAGTGGTGCGAGGATCAATGACGATGATCTTAGGGTTGAGCTTATTTTGCTCGATGCGCTGCCACATGATAGGGTGGGCGATGCAGAGGTTCGAGCCGATAAGAATGATGACATCTGACTGCTCAAAATCTTGATAAGAGTAGGGTGGAGCATCGAAGCCAAAACTCTGCTTATATGAAACTACAGCAGTAGCCATGCATTGGCGGGTATTACCGTCGCCGTGTTTTATCCCCATTCCGAACTTGGTGAGCGAGCCGAGGAAGGCCATTTCCTCTGTGACTATCTGCCCTGTGCTAATGAAGGCGACCGACTCTTTACCATGTTCTTCTTGGACTGCTTTAAATTTGTCTGTGAACGTATGCATGGCGGTCTGCCAGCTCACTTCTTCGAGTTCACCAGTCTGCTTATTTCTGAGTAATGGTGTGGTGGCGCGGTCTTTAGCCTTTAGGGGCTCAAGTGCTTCCCAGCCTTTAGGGCATGCCATGCCTAGGTTAACTGGATAATTAGAGTCAGGGGTAAGGTTTACCGGCTGACCGTCCTTCATGTGAATGTTTAGGCTGCAACCCGTGGAGCAGAAGCCACAGACCATTGTTGTGGTGTAGTCTGGTGTGATAGATCTAGGAACCTGACCTAATCCGAACTTACCTGGAGTACGCAGAAGCTGGCGAGTTTTAGGACCGCTGTGTTCTACGATAGATGGGATTTTTTTGAGTAATTTTGATTTCAATTTCATCGTTCTAGGTGGCCTGGCATTTTGAGAGTGACTACTGCTTGGAAGAAAATCTGACGTTGGAAGAACTCACCAGCAAGTAAACTGAGGATAGCAATGATAGCGAAGAGTGGAATGAAGACGGCGATGAGGGTACTGATGATAGTGAGAGTCATCATTACCCAGCGAATAATCATTGTGGGGCGAAGGCTACGCAGCTGGATAAGTGCGCTTCTTTTAGCAAATGACCACTCGCTGTCTTTCGCGGCTTTGAGAGAAATAGTGTCAGCGTATATCTTACCGATCACACTGAGAATAGCTGTGAACCAAATGATGAAAGGAGAACTGTCTGAAAAGAGGAGCGATAATGCTAACAAGGAGATAGCACCTCCGAGTGCTGTGGTTCCCATGAACTTAGAAGTCGTCTTACCGAGTGACCAGAATTCTCTCATGGTATCTACATACACCATGATGGAGCAGAAGACGGAGATGAGGCCTAGTACTACTGTAGAAATAGCGCTGAGGTTCAGGATCTCTGGAGTGATAGTTGGAAGCCAGTCAGGTAGTGAGCTGGGGTTTTGTCCTGCGATGGTGAGTGCGGTGTGACCAAGCAAGACCGGCATCCACATACCGAAGAGGATGATTTCTCTGCTGAGCCAAGATTTCTTGAGACCGAGGAATACTCTCCATGCTCCTTTAGGGCTACCGAGGTGAAGGATACTAGATGCTAGACCTGTTAGACCTAGTATGACGGCTAGAACGCAAAGTGGTATTTGTAAAGAAAGTGACCACTCTGAAGCTAACCAACGAGTCATAAGGTCAGCTGCTGAGACGCCTACAGAAAGCTGGGTCAGCGTCAGCATGATGCTGAGTGGTGTGTGCGCGTGAGATGGCTTTATAGAATGTTCATCTCCTGGAACCATTGACTCACTGAGCTTACGAGAGCTTGTGTAAGTAGAAGATGGAAGGGTATAGTCTGAGCGGAATGCTCCTTTGATAATGGATTCTTGCTTAGCTGCATTTGCTCGGATCTCGTCTGTGGTGATGAGCTGGATAGAAATGGCTCCACTAGGACAAGACTGCACACAAGCAGGTGCTTCACCTTCTGCGAGGCGTTCGTGGCACATGTCACATTTTCTAACAATGCCGAGATCCTTGTTATACTTGGGGACACCGTAAGGGCATTTTAGCTCACAGTATGAGCAGCCGATACATTGGTCATCGAGGTGCTTGACCACACCGGTGTCTTCCATCTTCTCATAAGCCCCGACTGGACAGCCATTGAGACAAGCAGGATCAGCACAGTGGTGGCAAGCGCTGGTGACAGTCTGCTGATCTGGAGAATCTAGGCTGACTAGCTCACCGATGTCACGCCATGATTCGTTTTTATCGAGTCCATTGAGACTGTGACAGGCGACAACGCAGGTCTTACATCCTGTACATTTATCTAGATCTACGGCGAAGCTGTACTGCTCGCCCGTAGAGGGTTTTCTGATAGGAATAAGGTCTTTGTAGCTTTTCTCTTGAAGAATCTGAGAGCTGTTCTCGTGCTGCTGGCTGAAGCGCTCAACAGCGGTGAGTTGTTTCTGTTCGGCAAGCAGTGAGTCAATCAAGGTGGCTTCACTAGCGGTTGCTTTTTTGGGATCTTCTAGAGTTAGCATAGTTATTATCCTGAGGGCTCGATGGATTGGTTAAAGTTTTCAGCACCGTAACGATGGACGAATTGATTAAAGTCTTCACCGCACTGTTTTTGCTGAGCGTAGAAGTCTAAGATGGCTTTGACGTGCTGTGGGACGATGTTGTGAGGCACTGCTTTCCAGACTCGTACAGATGAGGTGTTAGACTCAGCGCCGCCACCGAGAAAGATGTGGTAGCATTCTTCGCCTTTTGACTTAGTCCCAATGAGGCCGATGTCACCAATGTATGGCTGTGCGCAGCTGAAGCTACAACCAGTAAAGTGGATATTGATCGGTTCATTATAGTCACCATTAGCATCTAAATACTGCGACAGAGCAAGAGAGTGAGCCTTAGTCGCTGAGGCAGAAAATGAGCAACCTGCACTACCTGTGCAGGCAATGATGCTGCCGGCTATCTTCGAGTTTACAGTGAGTTTTGTTGCCTGAATCGTTTCGACAATTTCTGGAATGATGGATCGATTAAGAAATGGAATGAGGCAGTTCTGTAGCGTTGTTAGACGGATGGTGTCATTGCCGTGGGTGTTCGCTACAGAGGCAATAAGTTTAAGCTGCTGGCTTGTGTATCTACCGGCTGAGCCATTGACGCCAATGTAGCAGAGGTCTTCTTGTCGCTGTGGCTGAATACCTAGATGGGCATCAGGTTCGGCATGGTTAGTGAATGTGACACTACTGTCATTAATGACTTCACATTCAAGCTGAGCGAGAACTTTCTCTTTAAAGGTTTCTATACCAATCTGCTTAATGAGGAATTTAATACGAGACCGGAGCCGCTTGGAGAAGTCACCTAGCTGAAGGTAAGTCTTAATAATAGTAGCGACGACGTGGACGATGTTTTCTGGGAGGATGAGCCAGTTAAGGTCATTGGCGATGGTGTCTTCACCATGTAGGTCTGCCGCTGTTAGACGGAAGTAAACTTTGCCGTCTAAAGAAACTGCTTTGATACCTAGATCATTGGCCTCTGATGAAACTGAAATTTTACCACCACTATCGAGCGCGATGTTGAACTTACCTGGTAGACCTTGAAGCTCTTCATTATAGAGCATTTGCTGGTAGATTTCTTTAGCAATAGATGAGATGTCGGTAAGCTCTACGGGGTCAAATCCTGTGGTGGGGGTGACTGTGACGTTTCTGAGGTTGTTTAATCCAGTGATGGGTGGTGCGATACCTAGCTCTAGGAGCTTCTTCAGGATGATGATGGCGTCTTTAAATGGGATTTCTCTAATCTGGAAGTTAGCACGGGTGGTGATATCTGCATATCCACCACCGTGGGTTTCTGCTATTTCCGCGAGAGCTATTAACTGTTTACTGTCTAGCTCAGCGCCGGTCATTCTGCAGCGAAGCATAAGGGTATCCTCCTTTGGGAAAATGAGTCCTTTGTAGAGGAAGTAGAGTAGTTCTGGGTCGTCACCTTTGTTTAGGAAAGGTGATATTTTTTTCCAATCTAGGTCGTCTTGACCGATATTGGTAATTGTTGAACTATTGCCTGTTGGTTCCATGAAGTGGTGTAATGCTAATGATTGATGAGCATTTAGAATGCCAGTTTTGAAGATTGTTGGTAATTTTAATGAGTGTTATTCATGGTTAAAACAAGTGTGTTTTTTTATTTGGCATAGTAGTTGCTACTTTCAGAAGTAGTTAATTGTAATAATTAAATTATATTAGTTAGATATCTTAAGATAATGACCCAACTTCCTGAAATTCGCCAGCTAAGAGCTTTTATAGTTCTAGAAGAGACTCGCTCCTTCACAGCCACTGCTAATGTGCTCAATCTCACTCAGTCAGCAGTGAGTCACTCTTTGAAAACACTAGAGACTATACTCGGTTGTCAGTTGATTGAGAGATTAGGTAAAAAGTGTATTTTAACACCGCACGGTGAGGTCTTTCTTTATCACGCTAAGAAGGCGATACAGCAGTTAGATAACGCAGCTACGAAAATAAATACATTGAATGACTGGGGGTATAGCTCGCTCAAAATTGGAGTGAGTGATACGCTGTGTCAGCATGTGTTGCCGAAAGCTCTGAAGGCGTTTTACGAAAAAGAAGCGAAATGTGAAGTGTTTATCACAGTGGGTGATACGGTAGATCAGCTCAAGAAGTTAGATGAAGGTGAGTTGGATATGGCTTTTGGTCTTTATTCTAAATTGCATACTTCGATGCATCCATTTGTAAAACTTGCAGAAGATGAGCTTTGTTTCATTACTGCTCCTGACCATGCATGGTGTGATAGTAAACCAGATTGTGCTGAAGATTATGCCAAGGAAAAATTTATTACTTATGGGGGTGATAGTGTGACTAATTCTATTCTAAAAAGGCATCTACCTGGGATAGGGATCAAGCAGCGGTCTACACTAACGATGAGTAGTATGGTAGCTATCAAGGAGATGGTAGCACTGGATCTAGGGGTGGGTATCGTCACTGAGTGGCTAGCGCGCGATGAGTTTGAGAGAGGAACTCTTGTTAAGCATGAAATAACGCCAGCACCTTTACGTGAGTGGGGGTATTATATTTCTAAATCAAAAAGTTTATCTCTAATTGAGGAGAATTTCTTGAAGTTCTTTGCGTTGAGTATTGAGGGGTTACTCAAGCTGGATTAAGGTATTAAAAAATATTTATAACTAGAGGGAACTTCTGAAAACTCCCGATATTGCTGATTCTGTTATTAGATTTGAAAGTTTGCAAGCAAAGCTTGTATCTTGAAAATACGTCGCTTTGGGCAAAAGCATAAACCTACGAATAGCTTCGTTCCATATTTGAAAGGGGTACTTATCCCTTTCAAATATGTGCCTTGCTCTACTTGTTTTATTCTTTTTGCATCAAGATCGCTAGTTTCCAGAATTTCCCTTGATAGTAGCTTCATTAGTTTTAGAAAATCTGTTTTGAGTGAAAACTCGATGCAGATCTTTTTATGAGTCTATTTAATATTTAACATGAGGTAGATTTTTGTTTGTTGGTATGCTCATTGCTTAAGTTATTATACTATGTATAAGAGAATAACTAAATCAACATTGTGTGTACTTGCGACCACAGGAGCTCTATCTGAAATTTCTACAGCTGGAGATTTTACTCAGCCTATTGAACCTACTAATCTAATATTGCCAGAGTTGGCGAGTGGGCTAGATTTTATTAAATTCAGTCTTGATGCACGCGTTAGGTATGAATTCAGAAATCAACAGAGCTTTGATGCTTCTCATGCAGGTACGTTTAGATTTAGGCCTGGTTTGGAGTTTTTCGGTGATAAGCCTTTGAGTTTTTTCGTTCAGTCTGAGCATACTCTTGCTGCTGTTCGTGACTATCAAGTAGGAACGGGGCAGTCTGCAAACTTTAGTCCATTCGTGGCAGGTAACACAGCGATCGCTGATCCTGAAAACCACGAGCTTAATCAAGCATTTGTTAAGTACTCATCTAATGGGATTACGGCTAAAATAGGTCGTCAGAGAATCATTAGAAATAATGCCGCTTTTGTTGGTAACGTAGTTTGGAGACAAAATGAGCAGACATATGATGCTGTTTCAGTAGAATACAAAAAAGATGATCTTTCTCTCTTCTATGCATACGCTAACAGAGTAAACCGAATTTTTGGTACTGATGGTACTGGAGGAATTCAGGCTTGGGACGGTAATATACACATCTTG
The DNA here is from genome assembly GCA_937981665.1 of uncultured Rubritalea sp. GTDB lineage: Bacteria > Verrucomicrobiota > Verrucomicrobiia > Verrucomicrobiales > Akkermansiaceae > Rubritalea. The sequence continues at coordinate 31,947 of CALJOJ010000005.1, read as the reverse complement.
GATGGATCACTTGCGCGAGGTGATGACAAATATGGGGCTTACGCTTACTTAATTGATTTCGAAGCAGCTCGTGGTGGTGGTCTAAGTAATAATACTTATGGAGCTTATGCCAATCTTAAAGAATCTTATGGTTCTTTCTATCTAGAAGGTGCTTACCAGACTGATGCTGGCTCTGCTGCTGATCATTCAGCATTTTATGCCCATACTAATTTCTCAAAGAAAGTGGGATCTGTAACTTATGCTGCTGGTGTTGAGTATCTAGGTAATGACTTTAGAACGCCATTAGCAACTGTCCACGCTTTTAATGGTTACGCTGATCAGTTCATCGGTGATAGGCTTGGACTTAATAATACAAGAATTGATGGACTAAGTGATATTCATCTTAAGGCGTCTACTAAGGTGGCTGGTGTTGTTGTGAAAGCTGCTGTTCATCATTTCAGAGACCAGTCGTTTTCAGAAGCGTATGGTTGGGAAGCTGACCTTGTGCTTGTGAAGCCTATTAATGCGAATGCTAAAGCATTAGCTAAGTTTGCTTACTTCTTCGGAGATGATGATAGCGCAGTTAGCACTGACATTGGTCAGTTTTCAGTCCAATTAGACTATAGCTTCTAGATGGAATAGAGGTTGAGTTATTTATTTAAATCGCCTGCCGTTTCCTTTGTCTTTACGGTGGGCGATTATCTTTTTTTTAGGTCGTTCTGATTAAAAACGCATTGTGACATGTATGAATGTTGCTCATTATTTGAATTCATTTAAAACGTGGGTGAGTGATCAGCTTTGGCACATGAGGTGCTGAATCTAGTATTATGCAATACACTGGTGCCTTCTCTGATGATCAAAAAGCGTATCTCGCTAGTAGAATAAAAGAAGCGTATCCTTTCTTGGGACAAAACGCCTCCGGGCAGTTTACAAATGACCCCGAAGAATCAATATTCGGAACACCAGTCGATGAACTCTGTAAAGAAGAGACGATTAAGTATGAGCGTAATGGCTTAGACTGTTGGGATGCGATCTTGAAAAATGCGGGGGAAGATATCTTTCCAGAAGCAGGTGATGTCTTTCGTTATAAATTCTACGGGATGTTTCATGTGAAGCCTGCGCAAGACTCGTTCATGCTCAGATGCCGTATTCCTGCTGGAGTGTTAAGTTCTCATCAGTTCTGTGGCCTTGCGGAGATAGCTGAAGACTGGGGTGGGAATTACATTGATTTAACCAATAGGGGGAATTTACAGATCAGAGAGATCAGGCCACGCAATGTGGTAAAGGTGTTAGAGAAGCTTACTGAACTGGGTCTAACATCTAAAGGTGCTGGGGCAGATAATGTTAGAAATGTGACTGGTACACCGACTTCTGGCTTTGATAAGCAGGAGCTTATCGATGTCGTGCCACTCGCTAAGTCGATGCATCATTATATCTTAAATAACAGAGATCTTTATGGGATGCCGCGTAAGTTTAATATTAGCTTTGATAGCGGTGGTGCAGTTTCCACTTGTGCTGATACTAATGACATTGGCTTCTACGCGATCGAGCACAAAGGGTCTGCGGATCTTGAATCTGGTGTTTATTTCCGTGTGCAGCTCTGTGGTATCACTGGGCATAAGCAACTAGCGAGTGACTGTGGCTTACTATTGAAGCCTGATGAATGTGTGGCTGTGGCTGCCGCTATTTTAAGGGTCTTCATCGAACATGGTGATAGAACGAACCGTAAGCGCGCGAGAATGAAGTATATTATCGATGATTGGGGGCATGCTAAGTATTTAGAAAAGGTTCAGGAGAAGTTGGCATTCTCATTACGCTATGTTCCACTCGATGACTGTGAGCCAGTACCTGCCAAGGATAAGAAGGGGCACTTCGGTGTCCATCAGCAGTCTCAAGAAGGTTTGAATTATATAGGAGTGGTGACCCCCGTTGGTAGAGTGCTTCCTGAGCAAATGCGTCAGATGTCTGCTCTTGCTGATAAGTTTGGCAAGGCCGATATACGCCTGACAACTTGGCATAATTTTATTATCCCACATGTGAAAGATGAGGACGTGAGTGCTGTGCTGGAGGGAGTAAAGGAATCAGGACTTAGTCATACGACTACGAATGTTTCTAGTGGCTTAGTGGCTTGCACTGGTAGTGTTGGTTGTAAATTCGCTGCGGCGAATACTAAGGCAAATGCAAGTGTTCTTACGAAGTATCTCGAAGAGAAAGTGGAGCTAGACACACCTCTGAATATCCACGTGACAGGCTGTGCTAATAGTTGTGCTCAGCACTATATTGGTGACATTGGTCTTCAGGGGACACCTTGTAAAGTGAATGGGGAAACTGTGGAAGGTTACGACATCGTGCTGGGGGGGGGAGTGGATGACAACAGAGCTATCGCTCAAGATGTTTTTGAGTCTATCCCGTTTACTGAAGTTCCAGACCTCATCGTTTATATGCTCACAGTTTACATGCAGAAACGTGATGAAGGTGAAGACTTTGCGAGTTTCACCCGTAAGCATAGCAGCGAAGAGCTTAAAGAACTATTTACCAACCCAGCAGCTTAAAGATTAAGCGAATACTAGACCTAATAATTTTATGAATCAGATTCTATTACCAGATGATGCCCCATTTTCACCAGAGCAGAAAGAATGGCTCAATGGATACCTAACAGCATTACTTGCGCCTTATGAAGGTGAAGATGCAGCACCAGGAGTTCCGGTTACGATCGTTTGGGGTTCTCAGACAGGGACGTCTGAGACTTTAGCTAAGAAATTTAGTAAGCTTGCTTCTAAATCGGGAGTGGATCCTACTGTTGTAGATCTATCGAGCTTTGATCACGCGGCGTTGGCTGAGCTAAAAAACCTTATTATCATTACTTCTACTTATGGAGAGGGTGATCCACCTGATAATGCGCAGGCTTTCCATGACTACCTTCACAGTGCAGATGTGCCTAAGCTCGATAAGCTCAAGTACTCGGTGCTCTCACTAGGTGACTCATCTTACCCAGATTTCTGCCAGTGCGGGATCGAGTTTGATGATAAGCTTAAGGAACTCGGTGCCACTCAGCTTATTTCACGTGTCGATATGGACGTGGATTACGATGACGACTATGCAAAGTGGACTACTGATCTATTAGCTATTTTGGGAACGGTCTCGGCTGCATCCGATGACGATGATGATGAGTGCGGGGTGACTAAGAAGAACCCATGTACTGTTGAGATCACTAAGCTGGATAATCTCAATGCAGCTGAGAGTGCACGCGAGACTACTCATGTGGAAATAGACCTCAAGGGTTCTGGTGTCAGTTACGAAGCGGGTGATGCTTTAGGAGTTTACCCGATCAATGATGCGGAACTGGTGGAGAGACTGATCTCGGAACTCGGCTATGATGATGGTTTAAAGCCTGTCCTTACTGAGGATTATGAAATCCGAAACATTACATTACCTCTAGTGAAGGCTTGGGCTGAAAAGTCGGGTAGTGAGGTGTTGTTAGAGCTGACGAACGCTGAGGACAGGAGCGCGCTGAATGATTATCTCTGGGGACGTGAGATCATAGACTTAGTGATTGAGCATCCTATTAAATTTGCCGATGCTGAGGAATTTCTCGGTATGCTGAAGCCGCTTGCCCCTCGGCTCTACTCGATAGCATCTAGTCCGAAAGCGCATCCAGACGTGGTGCATCTAACAGTGGGAGTAGTGAAGTATGAGTCAGCTGGATTCGAGCGTAAGGGAGTATGTTCTACTTACTTCACTGAGCGGTCAGATGTCACTAAGCCGCGTGTGTTTGTCCATACTAATAAAGCGTTTCGTCCGCCTGTAGATCCTAGCGTGCCTATGATCATGGTTGGGCCAGGTACAGGAATAGCACCATTTAGAGCATTCTTAGAAGAGCGTGAAGCTACTAAAGCACCTGGTAAAAACTGGCTGTTCTTTGGGAATCCTCATGAGAAGTTAGATTACCTTTACCGTGAGCAGTTAGAGGGGATGGCTGAGAAGGGCTACCTTGAGAAGATCAGTCTAGCGTTCTCACGTGACCAGGAAGAGAAAATTTACGTTCAGGATAAAATGCTAGAGGATGGTGAGGCTCTTTATCAATGGCTCGAAGAGGGTGGACACTTTTATGTCTGTGGTGATGCTTCACGGATGGCAAAAGATGTCGACACGGCACTGCATAAAGTGGTTGAGAAATTTGGCGATAAGTCTGTAGATGAGGCAGTATCCTACGTTGCAGAGCTAAAGTCTAGCAAGCGTTATGCTAGGGATGTCTACTAGTAGTATTGTATTTCATTCTACGCATTAAATATATTCATTGATTGTTGCGCTAAGTTCATTGTACTTGGTGTGATGGTTGCTATTCATTTAGTCATGAAGCCAAGAATCATCGTAGTCGGAAACGGAATGGTGGGTTATAAGTTCTGTGAGAAATTTCTCGAGAAAGATACCGCATCTAAGTACCAGTTAGTCACTTTTTGTGAAGAGCCTCGTCCTGCATATGACCGTGTTCATCTCTCAGAGTATTTCAGCGGTAAGTCTGCTGAAGACCTCTACATGAATAAGCTTAGCTGGTATTCTGAGAATGACATTGAGCTATACATCGGTGAGAAGGTCGTGGAGATAGACCGTGAGCATAAAACGGTTACATCTTGCAAAGGTAAGGTTTTAGAATATGATAAGCTAGTCATGGCTACTGGCTCAGCACCCTTTGTTCCGCCAGTTCCTGGAGCGGATAAAGCTGGCGTGTTCGTCTATCGTACCATTGAAGATTTAGACTTAATGAAGGATTACGCTAAGCAGGCTAAGACTTGTGCTGTGATCGGTGGTGGTCTGTTAGGTCTCGAGGCTGCAAAAGCTGCGCAGGATCTTGGTATGAAAACTCATGTGGTAGAATTTGCTCCACGTCTGATGCCTCGTCAGCTAGATACCGCTGGTGGCTTACTTCTTAAGAGTGTTATTGAGAGTAGAGATATTTCAGTCCATCTTAATAAGAATACGAAAGACATCGCTGGTGATGGAGCTGTGAGTAAAATGGTATTTGCAGATGACTCTGAGCTAGATGTAGATATGATCATCATCTCTGCAGGTATTCGTCCACGTGATGAACTGGCTAAAGAATGTGGTTTAGAGGTTGGTGAGCGCGGTGGTATCAAGGTTGATAAATACATGCTTACCTCTGATCCTAATATTTTCGCGATCGGTGAATGTGCCCTCTATGAAGGTATGATTTATGGTCTAGTGGCTCCAGGTTACAAGATGGCTGATGTGGCGGCTGGTCTTCTATGTGGCGTCGAAGAGACCTTCGAAGGTGCAGATATGTCTACTAAGCTGAAGCTCATTGGAACAGATGTAGCGAGCTTCGGGGAGATAGAAGCGAAGGAAGGAGATCGTGAAATAGTGATCAATGATGACTTCAAAAAGATTTATAAGAAACTCGTTATATCAGCTGATGGTAAGCTTCTGTTAGGTGGTATTCTCGTAGGAGATGCTGACGCTTACGGTGGCTTGCTCCAGATTTACCAAAACAAAATGGCTCTACCGCCTGAGCCGATTCAGCTTATTTCTCCAGCAGGAGATGATTCTCAGGTTGGAACGAGTGTGATGGATCTGCCGGATTCTGCACAGATTTGTTCATGTGAAGCGGTTACGAAAGGAACGCTTTGCTCAGCTATCGATGACGGAGCTAGCTCAGTAGGTGATCTGAAGGCATGTACTAAGGCTGGTACTGGCTGCGGTGGCTGTGTGCCACTGATGACAGATCTCTTTAAAGCCAAGATGGCCGAGTCCGGAGTGGTGGTGAGTAGTCGACTTTGTGAACACTTTGACCTCTCACGTTCTGAGATGTATGATGTGGTGAAGGTGTCAGGGATTAAGACTTTTGATGAACTGTTAGAGAAGCATGGTAAAGGCGTCGGCTGTGAAATCTGTAAGCCGACAGCAGGTTCTATATTTGCTTCCATTTGGAATAAGCCTATCCTTGAGCAGAAGAAGCTACAAGACACCAATGATGCGTTTCTTGCGAATATGCAGCAGGACGGAACTTACTCTATTGTGCCGCGCATTCCAGGTGGTGAGATCACTCCAGATAAACTTATCGTTCTCGGGGAGGTGGCTAAGAAATATAGCCTCTATACGAAGATCACAGGTGGTCAGCGGATCGATCTGTTCGGTGCTCGTGTCGACCAGCTTCCAGTGATCTGGAAAGAACTCATTGATGCTGGATTCGAGTCAGGTCATGCCTATGGTAAGTCTCTGAGAACAGTGAAGTCCTGTGTGGGGTCTGCTTGGTGCCGCTTCGGTGTGCAGGATAGTACTACCCTCGCTATTGATCTTGAGAAGCGCTATCGTGGTATCCGTTCTCCGCATAAATTTAAGTCTGGAGTGAGTGGCTGTGCACGTGAATGTGCTGAGGCTCGTAGTAAGGACTTTGGTATCATTGCTACTGAGAAAGGCTGGAATCTCTACGTGGGAGGAAATGGTGGGATGACTCCACGCCATGCAGATCTATTTGCTTCGGATATAGACCGTGAGACATTGATCAAGTATACTGACAGATTTCTCATGTACTATATCAAGACAGCCGAGCGTCTTGAGAGAACTTCTGTCTGGCTTACTAAGCTAGAGGGTGGTCTGGATAAGCTCAAAGCAGTAGTGATCGAAGACTCACTTGGTATCTGTGATGAACTTGATGAGCAGATGAAACACCTCGTAGATACTTATGAATGTGAGTGGAAAGATGCTATTAATGACCCTGAGAAGCTCAAGAGATTCCGTCACTTCACGAATAGTGATGAGAAAGATAAGAGCGTCCAGTTCGTGCAGGAGCGTGACCAGATCCGACCAGCCACTTTACAGGAGAGAAATTTCTCAATCAATCTCTAACAAGATAAATCAATGGATACTAATTGGACAAATATTGGCTCAGTAGACCTGTACCCGCAGGACTTAGGTAGCTGTGTACTAGTGGGCGATGTACAGGTGGCTGTATTTCACCTAGCAGATGAGCAGAGGTGGTACGCGGTGCAGAACTATAATCCTCAGAATGAACGTATGGTTCTTTCCAGAGGAATAGTGGGTGACGAGAAGGGGACTCCTATCATCATTTGCCCGCTGCATAAGTACCGCTATTCGCTGAAGGATGGCAAGTGCTTCACTGACGAGCAGTATAGTCTCAAGGTTTTTGAGGTCAGAGAAGAAGCGGGAGAGCTTCTTGTTAAGGCGAGTTAGCCTTTTTTATTCCCAGAGTTTAGCAGGGTATTCACCAGCATCAACTAGCTGTTGAATACTAGCTACACAAGCATCTTTATCTTGTGGGTAGGTGACGCCGAACCATGAACTGCTTGTTTCTAAAATATAGCATTCCGCTTGTTCAGACTTGATGAGGTCATCAACTACGGTTGGGATGTAGCACTCAGATTTCATCTCATTGCCATGTTCAGCAAGGAAGGTTTCGAACTGGCTCGCGAGATGTGTCATGAGTGATGCTGAGAATCCCCAGAAGTTCATAGAAACAAGAGCCGATGGTGAGATTTCTACGCGTTCACCTGCGAGATTGTTGCCTCTGCATATTGCGTCTGCTTCTTCGAGTATTTCTGTATGCTCCTCGATGTTATTTAGGAATCCATTAGTTCCCTGACAGACACCACGGTTGACATCACCGTGGTCAGATAGTGTGTTGCTAAGCTTATAGCCTACCATGCAGTAGCTTTCTTTTTCAGGATTGTTAGACTCAGGCTTATTGAAATAGGAAATGATCTGCTGGAATGAATCCTTGCCGTAGAAGTCGTCAGCATTGATAACTGCAAAATGAGAATCAATGAGGTTTCTAGCCGCTAGGATAGCATGGGTCGTTCCCCATGGCTTGACTCTGCCTTCTGGAAGAGAAAAGCCTTCTGGTAGGTCGTTGAGATCTTGGTAGCAGTATTCAATTTCTATTTTTTGGGAAAATTTATCACCAATGTTAGCTTTAAAATTATCAGCGAAGTCTTCACGGATGATGAAAACCACGCGCTTGAAGCCGGCACGGATAGCATCATAGACAGAGTAGTCTAGTACGCTCTCGCCGTTTGGTCCCATTGGGTCCATTTGCTTGAGGCCGCCGTATCGGCTGCCCATTCCTGCTGCGAGTACTAAGAGTGTAGGTTTCATAAAAAATTGGCTGTAGCTAGTTGTCTTTAATGGACTCTTTATGCTTCAAAACGAGCTCTTTAGGCAATCTTTAATTACCATTTAGAGATATTTAAGATGAATGGACTACTTATGAATGAGAAAAATGTTTGCGGAACTGTGAAGGAACGTAGTAGGTTGGCTCCGCAGTCAGTTGAGATGAAGTACAGAGATGCTTATTTGACTGTGATTTTTACTATGGGTCAGACTAAAGAACACGCACGTAAGGTTTACCAAGCAATGGTTCGTTCCAGATTGTTAGAGATGAAGTTTAGTTCACTCTACAAAGCTGGCCAGATAGTAGGCGGCGTGTATTTAGGTAAGGGGCAAGAGGCTGTCAGTGCCTCAGTAGGTGCCAGACTTGAGCCAGGCAAAGATATATTTGCTCCGCTGATCCGAGATCAGGCGGGCCGTACTGCCTTTGGTGAGGATATGTTAGATGCCACACGGACTTATCTAGGATCTGCTCAAGGGCCGATGAAAGCACGTGATGGAAACATTCACCGAGGGAGACCATCAGAGGGAGTGGTCGCGATGATTAGTCATTTAGGTAGCTCATTGTCGGTAGTTGGTGGGATGCTCAAGGCACGTGAGATTCAGGGGAAGTTAGCTGGCTGTGTGGGGGCAACTTGTATAGGCGATGGGGCTACCTCTACTGGATCATTTCATGAAGGTCTCAACTATGTAGCTGTGGAGAAACTTCCTGTTGTCGTCGTAGTTGCGAATAATCAATTTGCCTACTCAACTCCTAATTCGAAACAATATGCCTGTGTTGATCTGATCGATAGAGCGCAGGGTTATGGAGTGGCTGGACATTCTGTGGATGGGACAGACATGCTGGCTTGTGCGGAGACCATTGCGAAGGCAGTGGACACAGCAAGAGCGGGTGGCGGTCCACAGATGGTGGTGGCTAAATTACTCCGTCTTGGTGGTCACGGGGAGCATGACGATGGTTCATATATTCCGGAAGAGATTCGTAATAGCACCTATGGTCGTGACTGTATTGAGGTAGGGAAACAGCAGTTGTTAGAAAAAGGATGGCTATCAGAAGAGGAACTGACTGAGTGGCAAGAAGCAGCTAAGATGGAAGTGCAGGAAGCTGTTAAGACTGCCCAGAAAGAGGCTGGACCTAATCCGTATAATGAAGACTGGAGCGCGCTTGCTGAAAGCAGGTTCAAAGAGGCGCACACGTAGTTAGTTCGCTAGTTAGATAAATTTTTAGAGATTAGAGAAAACGAATATGTCAGTAACCTACATTGAAGCCATCAGAGAAGCTCAGTACAAAGCGCTAGAGACTGATGAGCGAGTCTTTCTCTATGGCCAAGATATTGGAGAGTTTGGTGGTGCGTTCAAGGCTACCAAGGGGCTAAAAGAAAAGTGGCCAGACCGCGTGATGGACGCACCTATCAGTGAAGATGCTATGATAGGTATGGCTGTGGGAGCTGCAATAGAAGGAATGCGACCCGTCGTGGAAATGCAGTTTGCCGATTTCTCATCTGTTGGTTTTAACCAGATCGTTAATAATGCGGCCACGCACTATTATAGAACAGGAGTGCCTATTCCTATCACTGTGCGTATGCCATCTGGTGGGACGCCGGGTTCTGGGCCATTTCACTCTCAGAGTATTGAGGCTATTTATAGTCACTACCCAGGATGTATCGTCCTCACACCAGCGACAGTTTCAGATGCCTATCACATGCTGTTAGAAGGTATAGCTCTGGATGATCCAGTCATCTACTGTGAACATAAGTTACTCTACAGATGGCTCAAGAGCGATGACTTCGAAGGCGACGGCTTACCTATTGGTAAAGCGAGAATCACTAGACCAGGGAAGCATGCAACAGTAGTAGCGTATAGCGCGATGGTGCATGAGGCGGTTAGAGCAGCCGAGATGCTTCAGTCCGAAGGTTGGGAAATAGAAGTAGTAGACCTGCGCTCGGTCAAGCCTCTGGATACTGATACAGTCATTGCCTCAGTAGCCAGAACCGGTAGACTCCTAGCCGTCGGAGAGGCTTTTCCATGGGGAGGAGTGACTGCGGAAATAGTGTCTCGCGTAGTGAAGGAAGCATTCCATCTGTTAGACGCTCCACCGATGCGTCTGAATGCTAAAGACACACCTATACCTTATCATCCTAAGCTCTGGGCAGCACATCGACCTACTCCAGAATCCATTAGTCACGCACTAAAGGAGCTACTCGCTTACTAATAATTTTAAAACCTAACATCACCATGCCCAAAATACCAATCGTCATGCCACAACTCGGTGAATCCATCGCAGAAGCCACTATCCTACGTTTCAATGTAGCAGTGGGTGATACTGTTGAAGCAGACCAAGAAATCATCGAAGTGGAAACGAATAAAGCGACGATGGGTGTGACCACACTCTGCGGGGGGGTAGTACAGGAAATACTGGCAAAAGAAGGCGTGAGTTATGCTGTGGGTTCTATCTTAGGAACCGTGGAAGCTAGCGAAGAAGAGATAGAGCGTACCGGTGTCTCAACAGTCAGCCAAGGAGTGAGTGATGCGAAGGAGGAGCAGGAACGACAAGTAGAAGAGGACGAAGCTAATCTGCATTTCAAGACAGAAGATGGTGGTTACTTTGAGCCTAAAAATGTTTCACCTACTGTTCAGGGATTACCTGTACCAACTGGGAAGGCTGGTGCGCATTATATTTCTCCTAGGATGCGTGCACGCATGAATGAGCTGGGGCTCAGAGCTGCAGATATTTCAGCGATAGCTGGAAGTGGTGGCGGAGGTAGAGTCACGGTAGAAGATTTAGAAGGATTCCTTGAGTATATCAGTGAGTGGCCAGCGTCACCGGCTTCACCGATGCGACTTGCGGTAGCGGATGCCATGCGTAGATCATGGACACGACCATTAGCCACAGTGGGGCACCCAGTGGTGATGGATAAGCTGTTAGACCACCGCCGAGAACAGTACCCCAAGCCGGGACTCACGCTCTATGTGCTACGTGCCTTTGCCTTAGCTCTGGCGGAGCATCCATCGGCAGCTGGATTCCTCATCGGTGAGAAAATTGTTCATCCGAGAAGTTTCGACATCGGCTGTGCGGTTCAAGTCGAAGATGGAGTTATGGTGCCAGTCATCCGTCATGTTGATACGAAGTCCGTGAGCGAACTCAGTGAAGAATATTCTGAGCTTGTCGATCAATCCCGTGATCGTAGACTTCCAGAAGCAGCTACGAAGGGAGGTATTGCTACGGTAACAAATTTTGGAACCTTTGGTCTCACGTGGGGAACACCTATCCCATTACCTAATGAAACTCTCATTCTCGGCATCAGCGCCGGTGTTAAGCGGCCAGTCTGGTCAGACGAAGTGAATGCCTTCATCCCAGTCACCGAAGCAGAACTAGCTCTAACATTCGACCACCGCGTGATCGATGGTGGTGATGCAGGCAGACTGCTTAAGAGGGTAGCTGAGCTGCTGAGTAAGCCTGAGGATTTATAGCTTATAGAGCTGGCTTACATTGGAAAAGTCTACCGGCAAGACGTAAAAAACCTCACTAGAATTACTTCTAGTGAGGTGATGAATGATAGTATGAGTTGTGTGTTACCTAATGTCAGCTAGGTATCTATTACTAAATCTTTTGGAGAATTGCGTTGAATGTCGCAGATGGACGCATTGCTGGTTCAGCCTTGCAGTCTGATGGCTCGAAGTAACCTCCGAGGTCAACTGCTGCTCCTTGAGCATCGATAAGTTCTTTTACGATGGTTGTTTCGTTTGCTGTAAGCTCAGCGCTTACTGCTGCAAATTTCTCAGCGAGTGCTGCATCATCTGACTGAGTGGCAAGGTGCTTAGCCCAGTAGAGTGCGAGGTAGAAGTGTGATCCACGGTTATCGATACCACCGAGCTTACGCGTAGGTGACTTATCGTTGAGTAGGAAGTCGCTAGTGGCGTCATCGAGCGTGGCACCTAGTACCTTAGCTGATGGGATGCTGTTCACTTCACCGAGGTGATCTAGAGAAATAGCAAGGGCGAGGAATTCACCGAGTGAGTCCCAGCGGAGGTAGTTCTCTTTTTCAAACTGCTGAACGTGCTTAGGAGCAGATCCACCAGCACCAGTCTCGAAAAGTCCGCCGCCGTTCATGAGAGGGACGATAGAGAGCATTTTCGCTGAAGTACCAAGTTCCAGAATAGGGAAGAGGTCAGTGAGGTAGTCACGGAGGACGTTACCAGTTACTGAAATAGTGTCTTCACCAGCCTTGATGCGTGTGAGTGAGAACTCAGTAGCTTCTGCAGGTGACATGATGTGTAGTTCTAGTCCGTCAGTGTCGTGGTCGCCGAGGTATTGGCCTACTTTCTTGATGATCTCTGCATCGTGTGCGCGGTTCTCATCGAGCCAGAATACTGTAGGCAGGTTAGTCGCGCGTGCGCGGTTCACAGCGAGCTTCACCCAGTCCTGTACTGGAGCATCTTTCACCTGACATGCTCTCCAGATGTCACCTTCCTCGATGTCGTGCTCAAGGAGTGTGTTACCACTTGTGTCGATCACTCTAACAGTACCGCTTGAGCACATCTGGAATGTCTTATCATGAGAACCATATTCTTCAGCCTTCTGAGCCATGAGACCCACGTTAGGAACTGTGCCCATCGTAGTAGGATCAAATGCGCCGTTCTTCTTACAGAAGTCGATTGTTGCTTGGTAAACAGAAGCGTATGAGCTGTCAGGGATCACAGCTTTGGTGTCCTGTTGCTTGCCTTCTTTGTTCCACATTTGACCAGAAGTTCTGATCATTGCTGGCATGGAAGCATCGATGATCACATCTGAAGGAACGTGAAGGTTTGTGATGCCTTTATCTGAATCAACCATCGCAAGGTCTGGGCCAGTTGCGTATGCAGCTTCGATGTCTGCCTCGATCTCAGCTCTCTTGTCAGCTGGGAGTGTCTCTATTTTAGAAAGGAGGTCACCGAAGCCATTATTGAAGTTCACCTTGAGCTCGTTGAATATCTCAGCGTGTTTAGCGATGAGGTCCTTGAAGAATACCTCTACGCAGATTCCGAAAATGATAGGGTCAGAGACCTTCATCATCGTAGCCTTCATGTGTAGTGAGAATAGGAGGCCCTTTGCTTTAGCGTCAGCTATTTCAGCTTCGAGGAATGTCACGAGAGCTGCTTTGCTGAGCTTAGTAGCATCTAAAATTTCACCTGCGAGTAGTGGAGTGCTTTTCTTGAGTACTTTTACCGTACCGTCAGCAGCAGTGAACTCGATCTTCACGTCAGTAGCTTTTTCTACAGTGATAGACTTCTCGTTAGATGCGAAATCGTTCGCGCCCATTGTAGAAACGTGTGTGAGAGAATCAGCTGACCAAGCACCCATGCGGTGTGGATTTGCTTTAGCGTATGCTTTGACTGCCTTTGGTGCACGGCGGTCAGAGTTACCTTCGCGGAGTACTGGGTTTACTGCAGATCCTTTGATTTTTGAGTAAGTAGGCTCAGCGTCTTCGTAGTTAGGGATGTCATAGCCGTGCTCTTGGAGTTCAGCAATGGCGGCCTTCATCTGAGGGACAGATGCTGAGATATTAGGAAGCTTGATGATGTTAGCCTCTGGAGTCTTAGCAAGATTACCGAGTTCCGCGAGTGCGTCAGGTACTTGTTGATCGGCAGTGAGTCTATCTGGGAATGCTGAGAGGATACGTCCAGCGAGTGAAATGTCTCTTGTCTCCACGTTGATGCCAGATGGCTTAGTAAATGCCTTAATAATAGGCAATAAGGAGTAGGTAGCGAGTGCAGGAGCCTCGTCAGTCTTAGTGTAAATGATAGTTGGATTGCTCATATGTCTTTCTTAGAAAATTGTTGCCAATGCTTTAATAGAGGGCGGAGTAATGGTCAAGATTATTGCGGGAGACCTAGACTTACACCTCTATTGGTGAAAATGAATGAACTATCAGAGTATAAGCTTATGAAATAGTAGAACTTACGATTAATGTGTATTCATAAATTCACGATAAAGAAGGTGATGATAATTTCTCATAGTAATAGACTATCTCACGAGGAATTACTCAATGGCGTCGTTGATGAATTTGTTTTTGCGGAGCAGTTCTTTTGGAGACCAGCCGTCTAGGGCTGCACTTGAGCTATAGTAGCTGCTATATGAGTGACTATTTGATTTTACCTTTTTGTATTGCTTGTCACTAAGAGAAGTGGAGGTAAAGCCTAGCTCCGAGATAGGAGCGATGGTGATGGGTGATGGGGGGAAGTTCTCGGCTGCTTGCCAGTAAGTCTTGAGTAGGTGGGGGGTTGTTATGTACTCAGGCTTGTTTGCGTATGGAGCTATTTCGAATAATTTCTTATTGAGAGCTTGGGTCTTAGCAAAGTTAGTTGGGTCTTTCTTGAGTAGCTTGATGAGCCTCTTGCCAGCGTTATAATATTGAGGGTCTATCTCGATTGCTTTTTGATAGGCGGCAATAGCTTCTGGTGTTTTTTTCATATCTTCGAATAGGAGACCGAGAAGATATGGAGTGCGTGGGTTCTCAGGTTCTTTTTCTAGGAATGCCTTGAGTAGTGGGAGGGCAAGATTTTGAACGCGGACATCATCAAAAAGTCCTTCGCAACCGAAGCAATGGCTTTCTCTGGGTCCGAAGCTGATGGGCATGAGCTCGAACGCTTTTTTGAAGTGCGGGATGGCTTCATCAAACTTACCTGATTCCATGAGAGTCTTGGCAAGTCGAGACTGTAGGCAGTATGCATCATTAAAGTGCCCGAGAGCTTTTTTATAACGTTCCGTAGCTTCTTGCGTGAGGCCAGCATAGAGATAATCATCTGCGGCTTCTCCTTGGCGGATCGAAATGACCACTTCATTTAGAAATGTGGCTTTTTCTGTGTTTCCTTGCAGTGTACAGATTCTAGCGAGAACGTCATAGCAATGCATGCGGGTGAATTTCCCGTGGTCACCGTCTGATGGGTCTAGAGCGATGGCTTGGTTAATGAGTGTTTCAGCCTCGTCTATATTTCCTGCTGAGAGTGCCATTTCAGCTTGCCAAATGAGGGGGCGTTCCTCAAATGGATCATAAACGCGAAGAGATGCTATTAGTGCGGTTGCGGCTTTTGGGTCTAGTGCGATGAGTTGTTTATAGTAGGCATCTGTACCTTGATTTCTAGCGAGTAGGTGAGCGCAAATGTTGAAAGCTTTTTGTTTGTTTTTGGCTTCTGGCTTATTGGTTAGAAGCTCGATGTAGAATGATCCAATGGTGGGTTCTGAGGCGACTTTCTCGTCGAGTATGTTAAAAAAAGTCTTGGGGTTCTTCTTGTGTTTTTCGAAGAGTTTATTGATTTCTCTTTCGAATAATTCTGTTTTGCCTAGTTTATGAAGTGCAGTGAGCTTTTGCTCGTTTAGGTCGAAGGTAGAACTAGAAAATCGGTTGCTCTTCTTTTCTGCTTCTGTAGCTTGAAATTTATCACAGAGGTCTATGGCACGTTGATACTGTGAAGTTTGGATCAGGTAATCTAGTGAGCCTGTGTATGAGTAGCTGGAGAGATGCTTACCATTCTTCTTACAATCGATGATGATTGTTTCCAGCATGATCATGGCTTGCTCGCCTAGTTTTGGTTTGTCTAGTAGGTAGGCAATTTTAGCGAGCTTTGAGATGAGTGAAGCCTTGTTGGCAATTTCAGCACTGTCGATTTCTTCTATGAGGAGTTTGATTCCTTCATCTATACGATTGGCTGCTAGAGCTTTTTCTGATGGGGTTTTCTTGTCTTTACTGTAACTGGAAGAGTGATTGTCGTGTTTGGTAATGTTAGCCTTATACCACGCGAGGCTTTCTTCTGTGTTGCCACTGAGGAGTAAGAGGTTGTTCAGCGTACGATCGTATTCATAGTATGAGATAGACGGTTCTTTTTGGAGCAGCTCACGGTAGGTGATTTCTGCATTTGTGGAGTCTTCTGTTAAAAGGTTGGCGAAGAGCTTAAGCTGAAGTAGCCCGTTGTTGTGGAAGTTGGGCTGGCGGCCTTCTGAGAAGTTTTCAAAAGCAGCTGAGTCTTTGGTTATTTCCTTGAGCTGGGTGTTGATGGCTGGCCACTGATCAAGGGGCGGGAGCTCAGAGTAGAGTCTGCTGATTAAGTCAGAGCGATAGTGATCGGTTGTGTAATCTTTCTTTAGTCTTTGGAGCCATTCGACGGCAGTTTTAGCGGGTGCCATTTCTTGGCGATTGTTGCTAGTGTGTATGTATGTGTAACTGTTAGAATGTTTTTTACATGATGATATTGCGATGACACATGAGACAATTAGCAAAGGAACAAAGATTTTCTTCATGTTAAGATCTTAGGATTTTTCGTGAGAGACGACAAGGTGTTTCATGGGATATTGAGGTTCGCATAAGGGCAATTAGCTTGAGGATTTAGCATGGGGGTGCTTTTTTATTAGACGAATGGCTTGCTGAGGTTGACGAACGTAAGTGTCTAGAAGACCATTGTGGCTTTGAGCTTCATCAAACGGGATGATCGCTAGTAGACTCTCTTCGCGCAAGCGAGCCGCTTCGTAGTGTTTTCTTTTGTGCGAACTATGTAGTCTCCACCTTTTTTTTTGGTGATGGTGTCTAGGGTCTCGTGCTTGTTGTGCATGGGGGCGAGTGTTATGGTTTTGTTTACTAGGTTTAGAGAGGGGTCTTTGAGCAGTTTTCGGGCTTGGGATACTTCGCTGTTTTCTTTCTTCTCTGTGGCTGGAATGATCACTGAAGCTTTCAGCGACTATGGGTTTATAGCCATGCTGGACGAACCATTGTTTTTGAAGCTCACGGAGTCCTAGACCTAGGTATTGAGAGGTTATTTCCCAGTTTGAGTAACTCACAACATCGCTAGTTTCCAGAAGTGGCTTTATTTACGGCCTTTCTTTGCTCTGGCGAATCTTGATTCACGGTCGTTGGCTGGAATGTTCGGATTTGTTTCTTCAGGCTGAGCTGTTGGTGTAGACTGCTTGTTCTTAGCAGGCTTAGATTTCTTAGAAGCATGCATTCCTGTAACGGTGGATGTGTATTCGGCGTTATCGTTGTTAGATGCATTTGGGATGTGCGTGGCTGGCTCTGTTGCTAGTTCACGTTGCTTCTTCATGTTCTGCCATTTCTCAACGATAGCTAGTTCTGGGAAGTTCCAGCCGATGCGGGTGATGAGTGCGTCTAACAGGACGGTGATGAGGAGGGCGATAGCGAGTGGGATGCGTAGGTCTGCGAAGTGAAGAACTGGTGGTCTGACCCATGCTTTAGAGAGATCTGTTAGGTGTCTGCCATTGGTCTGCTGTGAGAGCGTGCGGAGCTCGGCGAGGCGCTCAGTGTCGAAGGCCCACTCGGTGCTGGAGCCTACGATGATAGGACCAAAGGGGATGGCATTATTTCCTGCGCGAACTGAGCCACGGATGAGGGTGCCTTCTTCGAGGTCTCTGGTGAGTGAGAACTGTCCAGGTGCGATGCGTCTCCATGGGACGTCGTAGGATTCTCCGCCGTGCTCACCTTCTAGAATTTTTATTTCGGGTGGGCTGTTGGCTAATTTATTCGCCCACTCGTCAGTATCATAGAGGAGGTCGATGTTGAGACGGGTGCCTTCTAGCTCGTGTCTGAGTCCTAGTCCAGGTGGGAGCTTATCACCCATGATCCAGCGGGTGATGGTCTGGGCGAAGTCTCCGTATTGTTCCCAGTTTCTGACTGTGCTGGAGTGCTCACCACCCAGTGGGAAGGAAATAGCAGCGGTGCGTCCTAGTCCGCGTCTGGTGTGGGCTACGAGTGGTGCTCGGTATTCATCTGTGGAGATGAGTGAGGTGGTGGCTTCTTCTTTGGCGTAGGAGAGATTATAGCCATCGACTTGTGTCATCCAGGTCACAGGTGTAGGTGATATTTCAGCCCAGTGACCAGTAGCTAGTGTGGTGACTGGTTCTTCAATGAAGGCTGATCTAGCTAGTGTGACAGTTTCCTGCGCGAAGAGGGTGGGGATGTCTATTGCACGCTCAGTGTAGAACATGCGGCCTTTTCCACGCTTGGCGATGTCTTCGATGAATTTAGCATCTGAGTCTTTGGCAGAGCCTAGGCCGATGACGGATATGGTGGCTCCAGCATCGGTCATTTCCTTGATTAGTGCTTTGTAGTGCCCTGGTTCTTCTGAGTCACTTGCATCGGTGAAGAGGATGATGTGCTTGGTGCCGATGCCGGATTTTTTTAGTCTGTCCCATGCGTAATGGAGTCCGGTATAAACGTAGATGCCGCCACCCATGGACTGCACTTTCATTGCTTTGTTCATGAGCTGTTGTTTATTATTTTTGATCTGCTGCTGCTTGACGATGGTCTCCGGCTCGGAATCGACTGCGTAGACTCCGATGGAGTCCATCATGCCGAGGAGTTCGATGGCTTTGGCCGCGCCATTGTTAGCGAGCTGCATTTTAGAGATAGGCTTACCGGCTGCGCCAGGGACAGTCATGGACATAGAGCCTGAGCGATCCATGACGATGGCCATGGAGACCGCGAGCTTGCGGTGGTCGTTCTTAAGCTCCATCGAGATGGGGAGGAGCTCGTCTATGGCGGACTGGGAGTAACCGCCGGAGCCAAAGGAGAACTGGCCACCTACCATCATGAGGCCACCACCTTGCTCACGGACGTAGAAGTTCAGTGAGTCTAAGAATGGTCCGGGTATTTCATGGGCTGGGATGTTATTTATAATGACAGCTTTTGTGCCGGAGAGAATGCCGACCTTGAGTGTGGATGGGTCACTGACTGTTTCTACATTGATGCCTTGTGTTCTGAGTGAGGCGACTAGTGGGTCATTAGTGTATTTAGTAACGATGACGACACGTGGGCCGCCGGTGATTTCTATCCATTTACTAGACTCGTTATTACCTGAGTGAGCATCATTTTGTGGCAGGATTTTTGCAGAGAATGCATAGCTGCCAGGTTTGTTGATGTTGGTTTGGAATTCTAGCTTTCCGACTCCATTGATGAGCTCGACGGTGGTGTTCTCTGAGCTGACTTCTTCACCGTTTCTGAGGATGAAGATAGGTACATTACCGTCTTCATGTCCTCTGACAGTGATGCCCAGAAGGAATGGCTCTAAGGTCTGGGCTCTGGTCGGGAGCTGGATTTTAGCGATGCGGAAGTCATCGGTTGTCTCTTCACGGACGAGTCTGTGGTCGACTGGGATACCGGCTTGATTGAATTTATCTGCGAGGTCTTCGAAAGGCTCAGTGGAGTAGCCGTCAGAGAAGATGAGTACGCGAGATGGGCGGTCTTCTGCGGCGAGTGCTAAGACATTTTCAAGAGCGAGTGCGGTACGGGTGAGTTTCCTGTTACCTGTGTAGTTTGCAGTTTCTGAATTGGGGATCTGCTCGACTACTTCTGCGGCGTAGTCGATGTAGCGGAGGGTGTCATTACGTGACTGGCCTTCCTTGAGAAGCTTGTCCCATTCTTGGAAGTTCTGAGTGATGAGACCTTCGGTGGACTCTGATCTATCTAGGAGGACCCATAGGTCTAGGCTGTCTTGTTGTTTCTGAAATGTAGGCTGAGCGAGGATGAGTACTAAGAGTAGCGCGGCGATGATACGAAGTGGCTTAAAGAACTGCGCACGTTTCCAGACTACCCCTATGAGCAGGAATGCGGGGATGATATAGAGCCAGTGTGGATGAATGAAGTGCATGGTGGGTGTTCTTGTTAGGAGGCTATAAATGGAGCGTTACTAGTATATTACTTTAGTTTTTTCAGGTTTCTTATCGGCGTGCTTGTTGGTGTAGTGCCAAGCTGCTGCGAGAGCGGCTAGGATGAGTAGTATCCAGTATCGCCAGTATGGGTCATCGCTGGTGTGGTTATATACTGCTGTGGCAGTGTTACTCGCTGGCAGGTAGTCGGTGTCACACTCGGAGAAGTCAGCTTCACGTGTGTCTGCGAAGTAGTTCGCTGCAGAGAGTATTTTGGTGTCACCTTGAGAGATGAAGAAGTAACTGGGCTGGGCTGGAGCCTTGAGAGTGAACGGTCCGGTGTAGGTCTTGGTGATTATTTTTTGCTCACTTTTTGGTAGGTTAGAAATGGGGTGGATCTCTATGGTGAGTGGATTCTCTGGTGTGATAGACTGAGTAGCGATGTCGAGTGGCTGGCCGGTCTCGGTGATGCTTTGCTCGTGGGTCGGCTTGGCATTACGGATGCCATTGAGGAAGCGGTAGAGGAGGACTACTGAGGACTCAGATTTATCAATGTTAGAGAGGGTGATGTCGAAGTTGAAAATGAGGCATTGTTTATCTGGTGCGATAGGGCGGAGGAAGATGAGTGAGCGTGTTCCTTGCCAGAGCAAGACCTGGTCACTTTCTGTATGTGGGATAGACGGTACATCACGGATGAGGAGTGACTGCCAGTTCAGATCTGCTACTAGTTCATGCTTCTCAGCGATGATGTTTGCTCTGAGGTATGTGGAGTCTCTCACTGCTGAGTTATTAAAGCAGATGGCATTGTTCGTGAGGAGCGGTAGCTCTGACTGAGTGATGAGCTGGATGTCTGCTTGCTCGGCAGTAGGAGCTGTTGTGGTATTAGTAAATCCCGATGTGATGCTGGTGGTGAGTGCTGTAAATGGTGGGTAGGATGAGGAGTGGAGTAGGAGATTCTTGGGTTGAGGGATGATGAGTGGTAGAGTGTCATCTAGGGTGAATTTATCCGCTGATAGTACGAGCTTTGCAGTGAGTGAGTCTTTCGGGATAGCTCCACTGAGTGAGATGATCTTACTAGGCTCGATAGTGACAGTTCTTTCAGGTGTGCGCTGGCCTTTATCATTTTCTAAATACCAAGTGCGGGTCTGGGATGTGTCAGAGTAATTTCTAACAAGTGTCTTCCAGGTAGGCTGGTCATCGCGGGTCTCGAAGCTGATGCCGGTGAAGCCACAGTTAGCTGTGGGGGTGCCAATGGAGTGTACAAAGGCATTATAGGCGATCGATTTTTTAGGCGTGTCTGTTAGATAAACGAGGGCACCTTCTTTACCGGTGAGTGATCTAGAAATACGTAATGCGTGGGTGGGGTCGCTAGCTCCGTCTAAGGGCACCCAGTTATCAATTGTTTTGATCAGGTCTTCGAGAGAATTTCCATGATAGAGGCGAGGTTTTGATGGGTTTGACTCGTGTAACCAGTACTCTGCTTGCTCGGCATTATTGAGTAGTTCTGGTAAGGTTTCTTCTAGTTTTACTTTCGTTTCCTCGGTGAATACTGACATGGATGCCGAGCTGTCGAGCACGATGGCTATTCTCTGTGTACTGTTTGTCTTAAGAAATCTTGGCTGGCAGATGATCCAGGTGATGAGGATGACGGTGAGGAGCTGAAGCCATAGTGAGATGGAGTTCATCAGGCGGTCAAATTTCCTGCCGCTAGCAGATTCCTTCTGGGTCTTCTGGAGTAAGAAGAGGGTGGATGAAGGTAGCACCTGGGCGCGTCTCTGTAGATAATGAATGGCGATCACTATGGGAATAGCGATGAGCGCGAGCAAACCTAATGGGTTAGATAAAATCATTGATAGACTGTAGGCGTAGACGACTGGGCTGCGAGCTTAGCTCGGGTGGGATGAAATTAGAGAGTCTGGGGGAATGCGAGTTCCCAGACTTTTTTTGCTTGTAGAATTTCTTCTCTCTTACGTGTGGGGCTGAGCTCCCAGGTGTGAGGAAGTGTAGGGTCGATGTGCTTTAGTAGTGCTTGAAAATCTAGTTCACCGGTGAGTGGGACTCGATGATCGAGCTTCGGCCAATACACATCATGGACGTGTGACCCTAAGAGATATGGGGACATGCTGGCAAGCCATTCTTCATGTTTAAGTATGTGGATGTTATGCTTGAGCTGGACGTGGCCGAAGTCATGCCAGTATCCTACATGCTTGTTGTCTTTGAAGTGTTCTTGGAGTGTGATCATTTCTTCCTCGTTTGGCATGTCCTCAAACCTGCTTCTAGACTCGACGGCTAGTTTGACATCTAGCTCGGCGGCTTTCTCTGCGATCTGCTCGAGAGCTTCGATGGCGCGAGCGTAGTAGAGCTTGGCGATCTTACGGCGTTTCTTGATGAATTTCTCTTTGAACTTATCGTATTTCTTTGGCGCATCGATATCGACTTTGTCTTCCACCATCTGGGTAATTTTCTTAGTCCATTTCTTAGGGTTCATTGGGACGGATCCCATGTGGAGCACCATGTAGTCTGCCTCGAACTGTGCAGCTATATCGAGTGTCTTGAGCGTCATATCCATCGCGCGCTTTCTGTCATAGGAGCGGTGTGATGTGTACTCGAATGCATCTGGTGCATCGATCATGACTTCGACTGGTGACGGGAAAAAATTATGCACGCCCACACAGTTAAATTTACCAGCTTTGTAGGCTTTCTGGATACCTGGTAGCTTAGTGATCATCATGCCGTGGCTGAGCTCGATGTTACTGAACCCCATCTCGACGATCTCATCGATCATGGGTTCGCCATCAATGTGGCGTGAGTTATTCCAACAGGTAGAAAAGCTTAACATTATGTTTTTTTATTCGGAGGGTGGTTTATGAATGTAAGGAGCCGAAGTCAGCAGGAGCGATGAGGAATACGATCTCACCTTTTGCTTTATGCACGGAGAAATGTTCGAACATTTCTTTAGCAGTGCCTCGGTGGTAGGTTTCGAATTTCTTAGTCAGCTCACGGGCTACGCAGACTGGCTGGTCAGGGTACTCTGTGGATAGGATTTCTAGAGTAGAGAGAATGCGGTGAGGGGACTCGAAGAAGATGGATGTGTCCTCAGACTGGGCAGCCTTGAAGAGCGCTTTACCTCGCTTACCTTTCTTTACTGATAAGAAGCCACCATAGTAAAATGCGTGAACGGGAAAGCCCGAACCAACGAGTGCAGTAAGTACTGCTGATGGTCCGGGGAGGACTGTGTATTCTATCTCATTTTCTATACAGGAGCGGAGTAGACGATAGCCAGGGTCTGAGACTGCTGGCATTCCAGCGTCAGTGATGACGGCTATCTGACTACCATTTTTTACTCTTTCAATGAGTTCAGGAACCTTCTTCGCTTCATTGTGATCATGGAGGGCGATGACTGGCTTAGATACTCCGTAGTGCTCTAAGAGCGGGCGCGAGTGACGGGTGTCTTCACAGGTGATGATGTCTACTTCTTTTAAAACTTCGATGGCTCGCAAGGTCATGTCTTGACGATTGCCGATGGGAGTGGGGACAAAATAAATCATAATGGGAATCTAAGTATTGTTAGATTTTGTTAGGTTAGAGTCCATTAGAGATTCTAGAGGTGATGTTTCTAGAGAGGTTATCAATGGCATCGTAGAGTGAGTTATCCCGCGCTAAGCGCTGGTTGCCTTCTACGAAGAATCTTGTTTTACCGCTAGACTTTCCTTTGAGTAAGACTTTTGAATGATGGTCCTTGAGCTGCCAAGACGTGGAGATAGTGGCGGTGAGTTCTTCCGCTAAGAGGGTGTCGAGGCGGGAAGATCTGAATTCATCATAGGTGATATTATTAATAACGATGCTTAAGATAGCTTGTGACTGATCTAGGTTAGTCACGCTGTATGTACCATCATTATTGATGAAGGAGATGAGTCTGTTAGTGAGCTGTGGGGCGAGCTTGATTTCTTGCGTTTTATTCTCTGCCATAGCGACGTAGATAGAGTCTATATCTTGCAGGACGGTAGGCTTAGAGCCTCCGAGCTGATAGCCAGCACAGGAAGTAAGACCAAGAGTCAGTGCTGTGATGATGACTGAGAATAGAACGTTGAGAGTGAGCCGCATGATGTATGAATGCTATTGTCCGATTTCAGCTAGTGCCAGCTTTGATTTCTCGTGTAGGTCACCAGATTTTGAGAGGCGCATGACTTCACGATAATAGAATGCAGCGGATGCATATTGTTCTTTAGCTCGGTAAAACTCAGCGATATTGTAGCTGCGCTGAACGTCTGTGGAGCTGAGTTGAGTGAGTTGCGCCTTGGCATCTTTAGCTCTCTTGTGAGTAGGGAACTGCTGGATGAGGTCTTGGAAAATATTTTTTGCGTTGTCTAGGTTCGCTTTGTTACGGTTACTTTTATTTGACTGAGCTAAGAGGATGGTACCCGTTTTGTAGAGAGCCTCTGGTGTGAGTTTGCTGTCTGGGTATCGCTTCTGGACGTCCTTATATCCTAAGATAGCACGCTCCACATCACCACGGTCTTCCCAGACTGCTCCGATGAGGTACTGGGCTTTAACAGCATTTTCTGAGAAGGGTGCATTGTCGCGTACTTGGGTAAGCATCTTCACGATAGTCTGCCCAGTGAGCTTAGATTTTAGTCCCATGAAGTTATGCTTTATGTCTCCACTAGCAGCTCCGAATGCGACATCTGACTGCTTCTTGATAGCTGAGCTGTATAGCGGGCTGGATGTGTATTTATCAATGAAGTCCTGATAGGTGTTAAATGATATTAGCACCTCACCAGAAGCGAAGAGGATAGAGGCTTCTTGGTAACGAGCTTCAGCTGCGTGCTCAGATAATGGATATAGATTTGCTATTTTCTGATAACTCTTGAGTGCTTGCTTAGCATTTCCCTTTGTGCTGAATTGCTTTGCTTGGATGAGTAGCTGGTTCGCTGATGAAGAATTTATTCCTTGGGCAGTGCCATCGGCTATCAATGGGTCGTTTATTTTACTCGTAGTACATGAGCTTGTAGCTGCCATGAGAATAGCAGAGCAGGTGATAGTGAGATAGTTGAGCGATGACTTCATTTTCATGGCTATAAGCTAGGCTCGCGATGTTATTTTGCCAATGAAAAACGATATACGTTATGAATCAATAACGCTCGTGCCAAATTTCTCTGTCCATGGGATGAATTCTGCTGGAACTGGAGCGCTAAAGTGAAGGCGTTTTTCTGTGACTGGGTGGGTGATGCTGAGCCTGTATGCATGTAGCATGAGCCTGCCTGGTTGGCTCTTTTGGCGGTTAGCCTTGGCGTAGATAGGGTCAGCTAGAATGGGGTTGCCGATGTGAAGCATGTGAACCCGAATCTGATGGGTTCTTCCAGTATGTAAATCACAGAGGATGAGAGAGCTGTCGGTTTCCGTGTCTGTGCCGAGTACGTGGTAGTCGGTGATGGCACTTTTCCCAGATCCCGGTGGAGCAATTGCCATTTTTTTACGATTCACAGGGTGGCGGCTGATGTTGGTGAATACCTGGTCGTGTGGTTTACTTGGACAGCCTTGGACTACGCAGAGGTATTGTTTCTTGGTACTGCGTTCTTTGAACTGAGCGACAATTGCTCTGTGGCTGAAGTTTGTTTTGGCGACGACGATGCAGCCAGAAGTGTCTTTATCGAGCCGGTGAACGATGCCTGGTCGACCTTCTCCGCCTTCTGGCGCGAGTTTTCCATGGCAGTGATGAAGTAGGGCGTTGACGAGAGTGCCGGTTTGATTTCCTGCAGCTGGGTGGACGACCATGCCGGAGTTCTTATTGAGGACGATGAGTTCTTCGTCTTCGTAGAGGATTTCTAATGGGATGTCTTCAGACTGAGCTTCATTAGATGTCGGCTCAGGGATGTGGATGGAAATGATATCACCAGTGAGTGCTGTAGTTTTCGGTTTGGCAGGCTTGTCATTTACGAGGATGTCACCGGACTTAAGAAGGTTCTGGATCTGAGCACGCGTGAGCTCTGGTAGTTCTGCGCAGAGGTATTTATCTAGTCTTGGTTTGGAGGTGTCAGATACGGTGATTTCCATGGTTTGAATTGAATATGAATTGAATATGAAATGGTTGTGATAGGATATCGTGATTTTTTTTTAATTTTCCGTGCCATGCCGCCGCTTTTTTTTGTAGAGTTATAAATATGAGCTGGACTGACGAAAATATAGCACAATGTGAAGCATGCAGCTGTGTGATGGATGTGACTATGATAGCACCATTCACGAATGTCGAGTGTCCAGAGTGCCAAGCTCTTACTAGAGCGAATGTTAACGTTGGTAATTATGTTTTAACTCAGAGCCAAGGGGTAGGAGGGATGAGTCTCGTCTTTCGTGCTATGGATAGCACGCTCGGTCGTGAGATCGCCATTAAGATCTTAAACGAGAGTTACTCAATGGATGCTAAGAGGATTGAGCAGTTTGAAAAAGAAGCTCAGATCACGGCAGCCATTAGTCATCCAAACGTAGTCCGCGTCTATACTGTGGGGCAGGCGTATCAGAGGTTTTATATTGCGATGGAACTCGTGCCGGGCGATAGTCTGGAGCAGAAGATGGCCGATGAAGGCGCTTTACAGGAAACTGATGTCTTGCGCTGGGGGCGTGAAGTGTGTGAGGGACTAAATGCGGCGAATGAAGCTGGTTTGATTCACCGTGACATTAAGCCAGGAAATATTTTGTTAGATGCTGAGGGGCATGTTAAAATTGTCGACTTCGGTCTCGCACTAATGACTCAGGGAGGAAAAGTTCAAGCTGAGGAAATCTGGGCAACACCCTACTACGTGCCACCAGAGACACTTGATGTGTTAGAGGAAGATTTCCGTAGTGATATTTATGCTCTGGGAGCTAGTTTATTTCATGCTCTCAGTGGGAAGCCTCCTTTTGATACGGAATCACGCTCGGTCAGTGAATTAAAGGCAATCAAGAGTAACCTACCGTCACTGAAAGAATTGGCGCCTCACGTGGGTGATGCAACATGTATCGTGATCGATAAAGCAATGGCGTTCGATCGTAATGATAGGTACAGCTGTTATACACAACTCATCTCAGACCTGCATGAAGCAGAATTGATAGCAAGCGGTAGTGGTGATGAAGCAAGATTCATAGCCGATAGAAGTGCGCCTGTTAAAGTGCAGAAGAGTAATGGAGGAGTCTACGGAGCGGCAGCTGTTGCCTTTTTAATGATCGGAGGTGGATTAGGAGCGATGACTTATTTGAATAATAAAAAGGTGAATGAGGTGGATACTTCCGCCCCTGAACTAGATGCATTAGGCGGTATAGGAGGTAGTAATGACGGTGGCGAAGTTGGGAAAAGGCTGAGCAGTAAGATTGATGTAGCTCGTAAGAGTCTGAAGGAAGGTGATTTGTCTAGTGCTGCGGGTTATTACGGAGTGATTTCTAGAGACCGCCGATTTTCGATTGATTCTATTATGTGGGGTGGGCTTCAGTCATCGATTTTATATAGAATAAATGGTGAATCAGCTAACTCTCGTTCAGTTGTTCTAGCGTTGGGTAAACTCTATGAGGATATGGAGAGTAAAGGTCAGGTTAAGAGCGCGAATGAACTGACTAATCAGTTTTCTAAGGCTTTAAGTCCGTTGTTGAAAATGCAACATATAGACCCAAGCAACTTTGAAGTAATTCCTTCTGAACCAGTGGCCATGGTAGCTTATTGTGCGGCATTGAAAAACTGGGAGGAAGGTTATTTACCCGAAGCAATGAGCATTTTTCATAAGGTGGAAGCTTATGTAAGTGAGAGTGGTCAGGCGATGTCTGAAGAATTTATTTTCTATTCCTCATTGATTCCTAATTATAAAGGGGATTATGACCTGATGAAGCCATTTTTAGAGCGCTATACTCCCAGTGATAAGAGTCAGATAGAAACGAGGCAAGGTGAGTTGAAACTGTCTAAAGGTAAATTACAATCCAAAGGTAGAGCGGTAGATAACTTTAATGAATGGTTGGTACAGTTAGGCATCCACAAGAACAGACTGGCATACATTTCTAAGCAGGATCTCGAAAAGAGTACAGATGTAGTTCCGCCTGAATCTGGGGTAAAGTTCGATGATTGGAATACTGTTAATGATGCCATTCAGCCTGACATAGACGCAGCTAAGTTTCGGAAGGCTCTCACAATATTAGGTTCTAAGAATTTTAAAAAATCTTCAGAGAAAAATAAGCAGAAGATGATGATGTATTTATTTGAGCAGGCTGATGAATACAAGAAGACACTGAACAAAAGTCTCGGTAACGGTGTGGTTTCTGCCCCGATTAATCTTAAGAACGGTAAGAGTTTCAAGAACTTTACAGGCGTGAATAGATATGGAATTACGGTGAAGGATGGAAATACTATGCTCGATGTGAGGTGGGGAGAGGTAACTACATTGAGTATGATTGATCTTGTGAAGGTTAGTCTTACCAAAGAAGGTCTCAATGAGTTTGAAAAAAATAAAAGACTAGAGCAGGCCATTGCCTATGCATACTTGGGTGGTGAGAAAGAAAAGGCCGGAGCTGGAGCTGAGAGCTTAGGTAAATCAAACCTTAAGTTTAAAAAACTCTGGTCTGAGTGTAGACGCGTTCTAGAAAACTAGCTGATCACTATTCTGTTACTTTTCAATGAGCTGGAGAATGTCTGCGGTTTTTATCCAGCCAGTCATGTTATCAGGGAGCCTGATGTAGCTATAGGTTCCTCGTGTCGTTAAGATGCTACATTCTGATGCAATATTAACCGTTGTTAGACTCTGGCTTCCATCTACCGGTTGCTCTAGTAGTTCACTAGGCTTAGCAATGATGGCGAATTCGGAGCTCGGTATGATGTCCTTACTAGGGTGGATAGAGTAAGCGTAACATCCAAGTGATGCGGTACATAGGGCAACTAAAGAAACGGCAATGATGATGGTTGTTCTCTTATTGTTAGGTTTGTAAATAGAGATCCAGAGGACAGCGATTATAATGAACCAGAATGAGATGCTCATTAGAATGTAGTAAATAGTGCGCGGTAGAAAGCTGATCCAATAGTCTAGTGAATTTGGGTTCAGATACGTGGTATGCTTCATACTGTTGTATTGATTTTGAATAATGGTGAGATTGTTCTGAGCTCTATCATGATAGGGGGCGATACGAAGTGCGCGGTGGTAATGGATTGCTGATTGAGCAGGTTCTTCGAGTATCTGATGACAGTTACCTATGTTGTAGAGTAGGTCAGCAGATATGTCGGTTAGCTGAGCTTCATAGGCGGATTTATATTCTGTTAGAGCACGTTCGTATTTTCCGTTTTGATAGTGTTTTTTAGCTAAGCTGATGTTAG
Source organism: uncultured Rubritalea sp. (assembly GCA_937981665.1). Taxonomy (GTDB): domain Bacteria; phylum Verrucomicrobiota; class Verrucomicrobiia; order Verrucomicrobiales; family Akkermansiaceae; genus Rubritalea. Next base: position 2,878 of record CALJOJ010000005.1, on the reverse strand, counting down.
ATGCCTCTATAAGCTGAGGGCTGAAGCAGAGGAGTATGATAATAAGCTTCTTCAAACTATCGATGATACTTTGCTTTCGTTTGCTTGATAGTCTGACTGGTGAGTCAGGCTTGTAGCAATGGTCATCTCTGAATTGTAATATCTTTTTTATCTCTGTGTGTTTGTCGGTATCGACCCAGCGCTGGATATAATTACTCGCAGTTTTCAGGAAATCTTCGTTATCTTTATTCTGCAGCTCATTGAGTGATTGGTTCTGGATGATCTTGTGAGACTGGTTCATGCGATGGGCTGTGTATTTACGCTTACCAAGCAGCCCGAGTAAAATGAAACAAATACTAGCAGGGATGATATGTATGAGTGAGATGGGAAGGTTTTTATACCAATGTTTTTCCACGGGTCTTATCTCTTCGATGATACCTGATATCTGGTTACTATGAAAGCCCGCGGAGCTAGAGTTTTCTGCATGAGAAGTAAGGCTTACTTTGATAGGAACTCCTGGGTAGCTTAAGCTGGAGTACGCCTTTAAGTCAGGATCTAGATAGCTGAAGCTAAAGCCAGGTGTGTGTGTCGCAGGGCCAGTGTTTTTTGGCTGAATGAGGTAGTCAAACTCAGCAGATCCTGTGATTTTTTTTCTGCTATCACCCATTTCACGCTTTGTTTCTGAAATGAGTTTCCAGTTCTGTGATCCAGTTAGAACAGGAGCTGAAATCTGAGAGAACTTACCCCTACCAGAGAGGGTGGCTTTAGCTCTGATAGACTCCGAAGAAGAGATGTTAGATTTAGATTCAAGGTCCACGCGCATGGAAAATTGACCAACGTCTCCGCGGAAATCAGACGGGGGATTAGGTGGGAGATTTAGAATGTCTAGGTTAATGAAATGAGAGATGAGATGCATCTGTTGTATTTCTCTCATCATCCCTCGAGCCGTCATGACCGCTGGATTATGAACGACTCTATTTTTAAATGGCCCGATAGTTGCTATACCAGCCTTGATGCCAGAGACTGTAGTTTGAAATCTAGCGGCTTGATATCTGACGCCATCAACAGTGACTGAACCTAAGCGTTCGCGTGGATCAGGAGTTTCAAATCTCCAAGCAGTGGCATTTTTTTTCTCACCAGTGGGGAGTCCCCATTGAGCGACAGAGATAGATTTAGGGAGGTAAATTTTATATTCTAAGTTGGTTGCCTCATTGGGGAACAGTGAGCTTTTTTCTACTGCTAGTTGAGTGTAGTAAGTGTAGGTTTCACGTGGCTTGTTAGAGCCACTGGTGTGGTTGAGTGTGGTGGCTTGGACCTCTTGCTTTTTAAGTGTGCTAAGATCTCTAACAGTTAGACTGATTGACTCTGATTTAGCATCGTTTGAGTCACTTGTGAAAGCAGTAGCTGGTATGTTAAATGTTCCAGCGGTGTCTGAAATAAAGCTGTAAACAATTTGATAGTAGCGTTTATTTTGGCTAGCGATCACATCGGTAGATTCTGGTCTTAGCGTAGCCCCAGGAACGAGAATCTTTGGTAATGAGGGAGGCTCACCAGACGCTGTGTCTATAGTGTAAACAATATAGCAGTTCTCACCCGTGACTAAGTGGGTAGAGGATGGCTGCGTGATAACTCGTGCACCTGCTGTTAGACAGCAGAGCATGGTGATCAGGATGAATGAAAAAGAGCGCATATGTGATGATGTTTAGAAGCTACCAATCGATAGTCGGTCGCTGGGAGTTGCGCCTAGAGTTAGTGAGAGGTTTCTTACGCGTGTCGGAATGTTTCTTTAGGAATTCAAGAGCTTGTTCTTTGGAGTTGAAGAAGAAACGTGACACGCCCCCCCCCTTCCCCCCCTTCTCCCATAAAAAACTGCCAACCCAGCCCATGCCAGATACGACCAAGCCCCCCCCCGGGGCGACTCGAGAAAACAAAATCGAAGACAACCCACGACCCAACCAACGCAGTAAACGTCTACTTTTGCTCATCAAACTGCTGGTTGTACGCGCGATCTGCCAGCCACCTGGTCCCCATGTTCTGCAGGTCCTCCTCGTCCCAGGAGCTAACCGAGCCCGGGCCCATCCCCCCCCCTCCGCCACCACCGCGGGAGTCCGCACTCCTCTGAGAGCCGCCCGCGCTCGCAATAAAGAAGGACGAGTCGCCGTCCGACCTCATGGAGCTGGCCATCGACCTTCCCGTAAGAGGCGCGGCCATACCGCCGCCGCCTCCCCTCGCACCCCCGCCGCCGCGCGCCCCCGCCGTCCCTCTCGCCGCCGCCCCCGTCGGCGACCCGAAGCCCACCCTCGACGCGAACGTCGCGGCGGACCCGGGGGAGGAAGTGTCGAACCTCGACCCGGCGGCCGAAGTCGGAGAGGACGCAGGGTCCAACACCGCCAGCTCGCTCGGGCGGTGGGGGATGCCGCTGCCGCCGCCGCCCCGCGGCACGTGGTGGTGGCTGGCAAAGCCCGGGTCGGTGCCTGTAACATTACTTTAAAAATTATTCTTTGTGGATATAGCTTCCTTTGTAATCAAGGTTTAGATACAAAAGTCATTTGAATAAAATCATAAAAAAGCCCGACTAAAATATAGATATTTTAGTCGGGCTTTTTTATTTTAAATTAGAGTTATAGACTCTAGTTAGTTTGGTCTTCATCTTCAGCTTTTACTTCTAGTTCCAGTCTAGATAAAAAGCCATCTTGGTTAATATCTAAGTCAGTGAAAATAGCTGTTAAAGTTGAATCTTGCTGAGCTTCGTCAACACTGATCAAACCGTCTTTGTCAGCATCTAAAGGGTGAGTAATCATTACTTCAGATTCTGCTAATACGTTAAGAGATACAAAGCCAAGGATTGATACTAATAGTAATTTTTTCATGATGATTTTCCTTTAATATTTAAGTAAAA
>CALJOJ010000004.1 GCA_937981665.1 uncultured Rubritalea sp. | reverse complement strand
TGGTGGACGTAAAGATGTTCGCCAAGCTCTCTACATGGCTGCTCTGGTGGCTTCCAGATACAACCCAATACTCAAAGAATTTTATCAGAGATTATTAGCAAATGGGAAGCCTAAGAAATTGGCTTTAATTGCAGTAATGAGAAAACTTTTATATTGTCTTAACTTACTCATGAAAAGACACTTACTAGAAATTGAAGCGAAATAATTACTTTTTATTAAAAAGACAGTTGCTCCTTTCGCTTTTACTGGGATAAGCTTGAGGACTTAGAAAGTGCGATCGAGGAGGTTCTCAAAGAATGGTGGAGCATAGCACAAGGCTTCCGCTCATTATTTAGCAACTCGTATACTCGCTCTGAACTAAACGTTATTTAGAAATTATTTAAGCCTTATTTAAAACTAGAAATAATATAAGCAGGCTGAAGAGAATAAAGCATTAGTCAAAGCGAAAAAAAGAAATACAACAAAACGAACGAGATAGGATACCAGTGGAAGGGAAATTTGGAAATGTGAAACGCAAAGGTAGCTTAGGACGCATCATGGCAAAGTTTTCCTATACCACTTCTCACTTACGTTTATTCTGCTCTATAAAAAAGATGATTTTTAGGTAGTGGAGGCTTGCCATGAGGGCTAAAACTGCCATTGTCTCATAATAATACACCTAGTACCTAGTTAATATACATTATGAGCGAAATTATTATTGAAATCAAAGAAGATAAACTCCCCCAGAAATCTCGTGTTCTTTGGCTGAAATCACTCAGCGCTGTTGAGCTTAAAAACTATAAATATGCGATCAGTCTCTGCCAAGCTGTGTTAAAGGATGAGCCAGGGTTCCTTGAGGCGCGCCAGCTTGCTCGTCGCTGTGCATTCAAAGAAGTAGGCGGTGATAAGAAGAAATCATTCTTCGGTTCAGGAGTTTCTACTTCTAAGCTGAATGGACTAATCAAGAAGGATATTAAGTCAGGTCTCTTTGCTGTGGAGCAAGAGTTAGAAAAAGACCCAGCGAATGCTGATGTGAATGAACTTTTGTATGATTTTGCGGTGCAGCATAGCATGTGCAATACTGCAATATTTGCTCTTGAGACAGTGCGTAAGGGTGCTCCTGATAATACGAAGATGCTGCATAAGCTTGCTGGGCATTATTTATCTCAAGATATGCCTCAAGAGGCTATTGGTGTATACCAAGACATTGTTAAGCAAGACCCTACAGATATGGATGCTGTGAAAGGTGAGAAAGATGCGACTGCACGTGCTTCCATGAAAGCTGGTGCTTGGGAATCTGGTGATGTTGAAGATTCTAAGAAAGATAGTTCAGCTGAGAAAGAGGCCGATGATTCTGATAGAGCGGGGATGACTCGTAAGCAGAAGAAGGAGAAGTTAGCTAAGCTTTTTGATGTCTACAATGCGGACCAGAATAATCTAGGAGTTGTTCGTGAAATTGCGGAACTCTATGAAGATTTCAAGCAGTACGATAGTGCGGCTAGTTTCTATGACTGGGCGTATCAGCTCAGCCATAAAGATGCTAATCTCAAGATGAAGGCTGAGGATATGAAGAGCAAGATGGCTAGTAAGGCGATCGAGGAGCTCGAAGCTCAGCTTAAAGAAGATCCTGATAATGCTGAACTTGAGGCGAAGTTGCTGACATTCAAGCAGGAACTTTCTAAGGAATCTGTGGTAGAGGCGCAGAAGCGTGTGGATCAAAACCCTACTGACCCACAGCTCCGATTCGACCTAGGATTAGCACTTTATAACTCAGGAGACTATAGTGGATCGATACCTCATCTTCAGCAGGCTAAGCGTAATCCGCACCTAAGAACACGAGTGCTACTAACACTGGGGAGGTCCTTTGATGCTAAAGGTATGCATGATATTGCTATTAGCCAGCTAGATGAAGCATTAGAAGAGCTTACAGCGATGAATGGTACCAAGAAAGAAGTGCTCTATGAAATGGGGCTTATCCACATGAAAATGGAGAGCAAGGATAAGGCTATTGGGTGCTTCAAGCAGATTTACGAGGTGGACTACGGATACCGTGATGTGGCTGAGCGCGTAGAGCAGGCATACACAGCATAAGTCCTTGTCGCTTTATATTTTAGTGCTTAGTATGGGCTTCGGTTCGTACTAAGCATTTCTTGCTTATAGTAAACTTTCTTTTTCTCAGATCATGGTAAAAAATACCTTTTATAATCAGTTCGATACAGAGCGTCTCTCTGAGGAGAAATATGATGAAACGTACCGATCTGCATTTCAGGTAGATCGAGACAGGGTACTGCATACGCCTACGTTTCGTTCACTACAGAGTAAGACACAGGTCTTCTGGAGTGGTGAGTATGACTTTTACCGTACGCGTCTAACCCACTCATTAGAGGTGGCTCAGATAGGGCGTTCTATTTGTAATTTTCTGAACACGCGTTCTGATTTATTGCGCGATGATTATTTTATCGATTCAGATTTAGTGGAGGCTGCTTGTTTATCACATGATCTTGGGCATCCACCGTTTGGGCATGCTGGTGAGCGAACCTTGAATAGACTGATGGGTGACTACGGTGGATTCGAAGGGAATGCTCAGACGCTTAGACTTCTAACAGATCGAATTTTTTCTTCTAGTAAGTCTGGGATGAATCCTAGCCGAGCATTCATGGACTCGGTTTTGAAATATAAGACTCTTTGGTCTGAGCTATGTGATGGTGATAAGACGCCACATAATCATTTTTTGTATGACCAGCAGTCGCCTTACCTAGACTGGGTATTTGGTGGTAGAGACTTCCCTGTAGAGTATGGTCCGGGAAAATCTCGTGATAAGTTCAGTTCTGTCGAATGCCAGATCATGGACTGGGCAGATGACACGGCCTATTCACTAAATGATCTGGCAGATTCTGTTAGAGCTGGCTTCCTGACTATTGAGAGAGTGGAAAGGTGGGCAGATGAGAATAAATGCGGAGTAGAAAAAGGCACTCCAGTGGGTGACTTGCTGAGATCTATCCGAGGTAACAGAGTGGAGCTGATGGCTGGTAACAGAATAGGTAGATACATTCAGAGTGTGAAGCTGGAAGAGGATGTGAATTTCATGAGTGAGGTGTCTAGCAGATATAAATACAAGCTTGTGGTGGGTGAGGGTGTACAGTCCGAGACGAGAGAATTTAAGAAGATGGCTTATGACCTGGTATTTAAGTCACCAGAGTTAAATCAGCTGGAGTATAAAGGGGATCACCTGCTGTCTAAGTTATGGGAGATTTTAGGGGATGAGAAGAGCCCGTATCATGTACTTCCAGATGATGTAGCGAGTGAGATAGCGGGTGCGTCTAGTCTAGATAGTAGGAAGCGCTTGTTATGTGATTTCTTAGCGAGTCAGACTGATGGCTCTGCTACTAGGCTGTATAAACGCCTGATGGTACCGGACTTTGGTTCAATTGGAGATTTACTAGGATAGAACGATGGCGAAGCTCATTAAACAGCCTTTAGAGGCGCTCAAGGAACATTTCGGTTTCGATGGCTTTCTGGATAGTCAGGATGAAGTAATAGAGCGCATTGTTAGTGGGAACGATGGTCTGGTAGTCATGCCTACGGGGGGAGGAAAGTCTCTTTGTTACCAATTACCAGCACTTTGTCTTGATGGAGTGACTTTTGTAGTGAGTCCCTTGATAGCGCTGATGAAAGATCAGGTAGATGCCTTAATTGAAAAAGGGATACCTGCGACGATGATTAACTCTTCACTATCTCCATCTGAGCAGCAACAGAGAATTTCTAACATGACTCGCGGTGAATATAAGCTGGTTTATATCGCACCAGAGAGATTTAGATCCGAGTCATTCATGCGGGCGATGGAGCAGGTGAATGTTGCGCTATTCGCTGTGGATGAGGCTCACTGTCTTAGTCAGTGGGGGCATGATTTTAGACCAGATTACATGCGTCTGGGTGCAGCCTTGAAGAGAATAGGTAATCCACAATGTATCGCTCTCACGGCGACGGCTACTTCTGTTGTTAGAAAAGATATCTTAAATGTACTTCAGTTAAACGAGCCATTTGAAACGGTGAGTGGCTTTGCTAGGCCAAACCTTTCTCTCACTATCAGCGCTACTGAGAAGCATAGTTTAAAGTACAAGCGTATCCGCGAGATCATCAAAGATTACAAGACTGGTATCATTTACTGTGCTACTCGTAAGCGGGTGAATGAAGTGGCTGAAATGATGGCAGATTGGGGAGTGTCCTGTGTTGCTTATCATGGTGGAATGAGTGATGAGCAGCGTGAGAAGACTCAGGATGAGTTTATCAGTAAGCGTGCAGATGTGGCGATAGCTACCAATGCCTTCGGTATGGGGATAGATAGATCTGATGTTAGATTTGTGATTCACTTCGAAGTTCCCGGTAGTGTGGAGGCTTATTATCAGGAAGCTGGGCGTGCGGGGCGAGACGGTGAGGCATCAGTATGTGAGCTGTTCTTTAACTATGCGGACACGAGAACTCAGGAGTTCTTTATCGAGGGGGTGAATCCAAGCTACAAAGATATTTGTAATATTTATCAATATTTACTGAATGAAGTTAATAAAGACTTTGAGCTGACTAAGACGATCGATGATATCAAGGAAGGGGCTGATATTAAGAATGGAATGGCTGTAGGTAGTGCTCTTTCTGTATTGGCTAAGAATCGGTTGATTGAGAGATTTGACATCGCAGGTTCACGTTCCAAGGGGACTCGCTTACTACAGCCAAATATTTTGACCTCACAGATCCCGATTACCCGTGATGCTCTAGAGGAGAAAGATAAGCGTGATCGTGAGAAGCTGAACTCAATGGTCGAGATGTGCTACTCGCGCCAGTGTCGACAGCAGTGGATCATGGACTACTTCGGTGAAGAGAATCCAGCTCCATGTGGTAAGTGTGATGTCTGTGAGAGTAAATTCGGCGGTGACCTTCGTGAGGGAACTGAGACTGAATTGCTTGTCCTCAGAAAGGCGCTCAGTGGAGTGGCTCGTATGAGTAATAAGCCAGGTGGCAAGTGGGAAGGTAGATTTGGTAAAGGTAAAATAGTCCAAATGTTAATGGGAAGCCGCTCGCAAGATGTTTTGAAGAACAAGTTGGATCAGTTGACTACCTACGGTATTTTAAATGGTGAAGGAACGGCACGTCTGAATGAGCTATTTAAGTACATGCATGATGCAGGGTTTATTTTCACTCAGAAAGGAGAGTTCCCTCTGGTGACGCTTACCCCACTGGGAGAATCAATAATGCTTGGTAAGGCAAAGGCGATGATGGCGTGGCCTAAGGCAAAGTCGGCTCGTAATGAATCACCACTCAAAGTAGGCTTAGATTTGGAAATGGAAGAAGTCGGTTTTGATCCTAAGCTCTATGCTGCACTGAAAGATCTACGTGCTAAGCTGGCTAAAGCTCAAAATGTACCAGCTTATGTTGTCTTCTCTAATAAGACACTAGAGTACTTTACTAGACTCAGACCCACGAGTATGGATGTAGGGATGCGCATTAAGGGAGTGGGAGAAGCAAAAGCCGCACAGTATTTGGCTCATTTTATAAAGGTAATTAAAGATTATACCTAGTTCTTCTCCTTAAAAGCGAGGTTTTGACCTAAGTGGCCTTAAAATGTATGGCTTGATAGAAGCTTACTCTGATAATGGTTTGCGGCTTTTTTAGAAGTTGAATGACAGAAAGTACAAAAAAGAGCTTGATGTGATGTATCTATATTGTAGATTCTATTAACAAGGGTGACTACATTGTAAATTCATTTATATGACAGGTCATCTAACTTATTAATTTTATTCTCTTAGCCATGAAAAATAATAAACAAATTCAATCACCTAATAAAGAGGAAGCGAAGCTTAAGCATAAAGGTTCGTCTCTTGCTTTCTATAGCCTAGACCAAATGCTAAGTAAAAAGCACAGTGGTTTTGCTCTCATTTCTACCATAGCCATCATGGCTTTACTATTAGTAGTCGGCCTGGCGATGATGAGCTTATCCAGTGTAGAGACGAATGCATCTTCTCAGCGAAAGCACATGGATGAAGCTCAAGCAAATGCAAGGATGGCGCTAATGATCGCTATCGGTGAGCTACAAAAAACGACAGGTAGTGATACCATTGTTACGGCACCTGCAGATGCATTGGCTGACGCTTCTTCTCCTGACGCAGTTAGACAATTAACGGGGGTTTGGCGCTCATGGGAAGGAAAGAATCATGACCCAGATACAGGTATGCCATTAGCTCCAGATTATTCTATTAAAGAACAAACATATGACGAGACAGGTTCTCCTGATGGGCGGTTTGTAACCTACTTACTTTCAGATAAATCCCAAGCTTTAGATGAAGCTAAAGTACCACCTTCTATTACGGAAACTAGTGAGACTGTTCCACTGCTAAGAAATTCTCTTGCTGGGGATAGTGACGGCGAGGTACATGTGGTGCCAACAGAAATTGTGGGGAATGATGGATCAGGTTCTTTTGCTTGGTGGATTCAGGGTGAAAACACGAAGGTGCGTCTTAGAAATCCCGATGAAGCATCTACGGTGGTAGAGAACGTAGAACAGCTATTTTTATCTCCTGGACCGAGTGGATCAGAGTTTGGTATTGATGATACTTCCGAGATGGATAAAATACTATCTCATCTATCTCTTGAATTTGCTAAGTCAGGAACAATTGAGCCTACGGAGTTCTTCCATGACTTGAGCGTGCATCCAGTTGGTTTACTTACGAATGTGGCTAATGGTGGTTTTAAGCGTGATCTTTCCCTATGGAGTGAGAATTTTGATCCACTAGAATATTCATTCAGTGCCTTTACTTTAAGCCCTGGTGAAGTGCATATAAGTGAGTTATCGGGATCTCCGCTTATGTATCCATGGGAAGAGAAATGGACATTTGCTGATTCTACATCATGGTCAGCTTTAGCTCAGTATATGAATTTCTACAATCAGGTTCAGAGTACTGGTGATCCAGTAAGCCAATTAACTCTATTTTCAAGTAGGAATGCCGATGATTGGAATGATACAGTGAAGCATTTACCTGTGGTGGCACGCATTCATCTTGTTATATCTTTAACGGCTCAGCAAGAAGCTAGCTCAGGAGATTATGTGCCCGCCATCTTAATTAATCCAGTTGTTACAATGTGGAACCCTTACAGTATTGCGATAGATGCATCTGATTACACTAATTTCAACTTATTACTTGCTGATTCAGCTTGCCCGGTTACTTTTGAATTTGATGTTGGGGGCGAATCAGTAACCAAAGATCTAGCAAAAATAACAGCACATGCTACTGATAAAACCACCAATGTTAGTTGTACTATTCCGATATCCTCACCTGAGGTATGGTTGCCTGGTGAAGTAAGGGCGTTTTCTCCAACTGGGACTGTGAATGCTAATAAAAATATAGGTAACTCCATTACCTTTGAGACTGGTTATCGTCCTGGTAGTGGATTAATTTATGAGCTTACAACCTCAGGAAATGTAAGTTTTTCTGGGTTAACATCAACTACTCAATATTCTGTCGCTGAAGAGGCTAAGATCAATGCGACATTTAGTGGTGGTAACGTGAGTGGAATAGGGATCTACTTTATCACTAGGCTAGGTTCAGGGTCAAATTCGACTACAAATATAAATAATATGCTTGGTCTAGCTGAAGCGAACAAAGCATTTGGTGAGAGTGTGATGCTTAATCCTTCTAATGGAGCTTCATTAAGTAGTCTAGCTAGTAATCCGCAACCTATTTTGAGTGTGATCAATGGCTTGCGCTATGCTAGAAGATATGAAGGTGGATTAAATCCTGATGAAACAACTTTGATCAATGGAGTACATAACATGAATCCGGTAGTGGGCTTCATGACTCAAGGTAGAGGTGAGACGGGAGATGAAATGTTAGCACGCTTTGATGGATTCCCGTATAATATTCAGTTGTTACCTATTAACGATGTGAGTGATCCAGGTGCTCCAAGTGGGACGCTTAATGATCCTCAGGGATATATAGCTAGTGGATTTGGCTCTAGTGATGGTTTATCTAATCTAATCTTGCTAGATATACCTAACCGGCCATTACAGACCATCGGTGCACTGCAGCATTTTAATATTAATGCGAGTGAAAAGGATGGACCTTATACCTTGAATGCTTTAGGTAATAGTAGGACTAGTCCATTCATTGAAAGTGATGCAATCCGAGTAGAACCTGCTAGTGGAGATATTCATGGTTATGATCATAGTTACGCTTTCAATCATGTAATGATGGATGATTGGTTTGTTTCTGGAGTGACTAAAGACGTAGCAGATTTTTCAGCTTCACAGCAGAGAAGCTTGGAAGATGTTTACAAAGAGCATTTGACTGGAGAGAAGCCATTAGTGAATCATTATTATAAAGCATTAGGTATTCATGGTACAGAAGAAGCAGATAACGCTACTCAAGATCTGTTAGGTGATGAAGATTCATATAATAAAATTGCTGCTGAACTACAGGTTGAAGGCATGTTTAATGTGAATTCAACCTCAGTATTAGCATGGGCGATGTTTCTTAAGAAAAGCTACGCGGTAGATAGTTCGGCATTAGTCCTTACTATGGATGGTTCTGTAACAGGTAGTGGTTCTTCAGCTAGCCTTGTAGATGGTAATAGCAGTGGTACAGTATTTCCTCGCACCGTACTAACCTCAGACCCAACCGCGGGTTCAGCTGGTTTTGAAGAATTAGGTCAGCCAAGGTATTTCTCTGATGATCAGATTATGGCATTAGCAACTGAAATCGTAGAGCAAGTAAAAGCGCGGGGACCGTTCCTTTCTCTTTCAGAATTTTATAATAGAAGGCTATTACCTGAGGATAGCGACTTGGCTCTTGCTGGAGCTGTAGAAATGGCGTTGATAAATCTTGAAAAAAGCTCTGATAGCCCATATACAGCGATTACTGATAATTTTAACGCTGAAGCGTCACTTTCTAGTAAGAGTGGAGATCCGTTCGTTCATAAATTTCCAGCAGCCGCTGTAGGTAATCCAGCGTATGGATATCCAGGCTGGACACGTCAAGCTGATGTGCTTAGAGCTGTAAGTGGGCAGCTTACTGCACGTGATGATACATTTGTGGTCCGGACTTACGGAGCAAGTAAGGATACATCTGGAAAAGTAGTAGCTGAAGTCTGGTGCGAGGCCATTGTTCAAAGAACTCCTGAATATGTATCTGGAGATGATAAGCTCGAATTACCTACTGAGATAACTCAGCCATACGGAAGAAAATATGTCATAAAGAGTTTTCGTTACCTTAATCCATCAGAAGTATAATATAATATAATTATGAGAATAAATTATCAACGCTGTAATACCTTTATTGTTTTCGTCCTAGTTACGAATTTTTTATGCTTATTCAGCGTCGCTCAAGATAAGAGTGAAAAGGGGAGAGCTGTGAAAATACTCTATTTACAAAGCGGATCTAACGCTCCAGCTGAAACGTATGTTCACACAGTTAAAGGCGAAGCTATTGTTACGCCTTTACCACGAAGTAATTTCTCAAAAACCTTTTACATTCCTAAAGGAGACACTAAGTTAGCCTTTACCGCTGGAGCGCTAGAAGAAGACGAGGAAGTGCCAGCAGAAGCACCTTCTGTGCTTATTCCTGCAAGCTGGGAAAAAGCATTACTTCTAGTTTTCAAAGATGACAAAAATGTTGTGATGCCCATTCGAGTGCAGGCTATTAATGCGAGTAGTAATCACTTTAAAAAAGGTAGTATGTACATGATCAATTATTCAAAAGTAATACTTTTTGGAACGTTGGATACTAAAAAACTTGTTTTGAAGCCTGAGAGTACTCAGATCTTTGAGTATCCTGGTGGTAAGAATGGCTATTACCCAGTGAAGCTTGATGCTAAAGTAAAAGGTGAAAAGAGAAATAGACGTTTTATTAGACAGATGTGGAGTTATGGTACTGATATTAGGCATTTACTTTTTGTTATTCCGAAGAAAGCTCCAATCCATGCTACATACTACTGTGCACCAATTAGAGATTTCTAAATTTTGAATATATAAAGGCAATCTCCGCCAACCTTTTAGATCCAAGCTGTAATCTAGGTATTCATGACTACTGAGAAAAAGTGATATCCCCCTTTTATTTTACCTAATAATGTTTATAGAATGGAGTGATCGGAGTTTTCTTTAGTAGCTATCGTTACTCTTTTTTAAAAAGTAAATAGCTCATCGAGAACTGATTCTCTCCATGGATCACCGATGATGTTGGTGGCGTGCATGATACTATCTGGGTTTGTGCTGTGGTCTCTGAATAGTGCGCAGTGTCCTAGCTCATGCAGGAGGATTTCATCGAGTAGGTCGGTAGATGCTGTTCGAAGCCTGGTGCTAATGGTGATAGCTCTGAGATCAGAGCTTCTTGCGCAGACTCCTAAGGCTCCATCGGTGTCGCCGTATTGGATGTCCAGACCTGAGACATCTAGGGTGATGCCGCGCGCTTCACCTTCTTCTAAGAAACGTGCCACAGTGTCCAGGAAGTCTGCGTCGACGAGCCCTTGACCTGTTCCCAGACTAGAATCGTTAGAGCTATTACCTGCATCACATGAAGTGAATGTTGTGGTTGTTCCGGCAGAGAGTAATGCGCCTGTGAGTAATGCGCATAGAAGAGAACTAGAAGTGCGTTTTTTTGAGGAGGTATTTTTTTTCATAGAAGTAATGACTATCGATTTAACTTTAACCATATCCAAAACTAGCGGGTGATTTTTGATATGGCAACCTCTAGCGTACTTATTTAGGTGCGACTATTCGCTATGAAAGTCATATTGTTAGTGGTTTTTTGTTACTTCATTAGTCATTACGTAGAGCTTCTATCGGATCTAGCTGGGCTGACTGGGCTGCTGGATAGATCCCGAAAATAATACCCGTGAGTGCTGATATGATGAAGGCCAGTAGAACTGATCCTGTAGAAACGATAGCATTCATTGAGGTAAAGTTTGTGATGAGAAGGGGCATGAGTATACCCATGATGACTCCGATGAATCCACCGATGAGTGAGAGTAGAACGGACTCGACCATGAACTGAATGATGATGTCTTTTTTCTTAGCTCCTAGTGCTCGGCGCAGGCCTATTTCACGGGTTCTTTCTGTTACCGTAGCTAGCATGATGTTCATGATGCCTATGCCACCTACGATGAGTGAGATAGCGGCGATGGAACCTAGTACAAAGTTGAACATTTTTCTGGTTTCCTCTGCTTGCTTGAGGAGCTGAAGTGGCACAGTGATTTTGTAGTCTTTATTTGGATGTGTTCTACTTAGTAAATTGTTGATCTGAGGTTCTGTGATGAGGACTGAGTCTGGATTATCCATTTGGAGGATGAGTTTGCTAAGCTCTATGATTTCTGCACTAAGGTTTCCTGCGGTACGCTTGACTACTAGATCACCGAAGCGGACGCGCATGGTGTCTATTGGTATGTATACTTTGTAGTCTGTAGTTTTTTCATCATCACCACCAGCTTGAGAGGTGATACCAACGACTTGAAAATACTGACCGCTGATTTTTAATAAGCAGGTTAGGGGATCTTGGTATTTGATGATTTCTTTTGCGAGATTTTGGCTGATGACACAGACACTGTTTTTCTGTGCGTTGTCCAAGTGACAGAGGAATCTTCCTTTGTGTATATTGATATTAGAGATCTTTTGTAAGTCAGTAATAGTACCGATGACTTGAGCTGTAGCGGTATTATCCTGATAGATAACAGGTTCATTCATTGTCCGCTGAGGTACGATTCCTTGGATGTTTGGGATGCTCTCTTGAATGGTGGTAAAGTCTTGACGGAGGATACCATAGCCTGTGTTCTGACCTCTATCTTCTGAGTTAGAGTCACTAGGTTTTACTGTTTCTATGATGATGTTGTTACTGCCTAGCTCTTTGATTCGTTTCTGGGCTTCGTAAGCTGCACCGTTACCTACTGCGAGCATGGAGATCACTGAGCAAACCCCGAATATAATGCCTAAAATGGTAAGCCCTGAACGGAGTTTTCTTAGCATCAGGCTATTGAATCCTAAGACGATGCTGTGAATGATAGCGTTAATTTTCACTATTGAATTACCTCCTTGTGGATGAGTCCGTCTTTCATGTGGATGACTCGCTTGGTGTGGTCTGCTACAGCTTGATCATGAGTAACGATCACAATGGTCTTACCTTGATTGTTAAGCTTAATCAGAATTTGCATGATCTCTTCTTCAGTTTTACTATCTAAGTTACCTGTGGGTTCATCAGCTAGTATCATCAGGGGGTCATTGATGAGTGAGCGTGCGATGGCTACTCTCTGCTGCTGTCCGCCTGATAGCTCGGTAGGTTTATGGTCTAGTCTATCACCTAGGCCTACGAGAGCAGCGAGCTCTTTAGCATATGGTAGTTTGTCTTTCATTGAGACATCTTGATAGAGGAGTGGCAGCTGGATGTTTTCAATGACGTTAAGCTGTGAGATGAGGTTATAGGATTGAAATATAAAACCTAGTTTCTTGCCTCGTGCTGCCGAGAGAGTGTTGTCATCCATCGTTGCGACGTCTTGTTCTCCAAGGTGATAACTGCCTTCTGTGGGGCGATCTAAGCATCCTAGGATATTGAGTAGAGTGGATTTACCTGAGCCAGACGGACCCATGATGGAGACGAATGAGCCTTCTTCAATAGTGAGGTCTATTCCTTTGAGGGCACGAACTTCCTGCCCTTTTAGAGGAAATACTTTTGTGATAGCTGAGAGGCGGATCATGGTTACTGAATGCTTACCGAGATTAGTTTGGTCTGTTTAACAGGATCTGATCACCTTCGGAAATACCGTCAGTGATTTCAGCGAAGCTGTTATTGATGAGGCCTATTTGAACTTCATTTTTACGATGTTGGTCACCATCTTTGGTGTAGCAGTAGTGCTTGTCTTTTTCTGTGAAAATACAGTGTAGAGGGATGCATAGCACATCTTTTAAGTCAGTGATGATGATCTCTGATTTGGTAGAGATGGATGGTTTTACATTAGGCAGTTTGTCTGTGATGGTTACTTCCACTTCATAAAGCTTTTTCGAGCCGGCACTCCAGAAGTTTGTTTTGTCTGGGAGCGGGCTTACTTTTGTAACTGTTCCTTTATAGCGATTGTCTGAAATGGATTCGATAGAGACGAAGGCAGCTTGGCCCATTTTTATTTTACTGATATGAAATTCAGGTATCTTGACGATACTCTTCATTTTATCTAGGTTAGGAATGCTGATAAGCTTTTTATTTTTACTAATCGTTTCATCATTGTTTGATGAACTATAATAGCCTTTTTGGGCTGGGTAGATGACGACTCCATTTATAGGGGCATAGAGCTTGGTGTGTTTTAGCTGTTCTTCGATGATGGCTAGTCTCTCTTCGTTCACTTTCAGTTGGCGTTCAGCGGTTTCTAGCTTGCCTTCTGAGCGGCTCACTTTGCTTTTACCTTGGGTTATGATTCGTTCGTGTTTTTTCTTAGCTTCGTCTAGCTTTGCATCGAGTTCTAGTTGTCTTTTCGGGAGGTCATATTTCTCTAGCATTTTAAGTCTAGTCTGTGATGATTCAAGAGATTTCTGGCTGTTTACTAGCTTTAGTTTGTCTTGTTCTACTTTACTTTTAGTTTCGAACCCTTTAGCGGCTAGTTTCTCGCTCCAGCGGAATGTATCTTCTTCTATCTTGAGTTTTTCTATTTCGGAGCTGATCGTAGACTTGGCTTCTCTGATTTGTTGCTTTTTGTCTAATTCTGTAAATTTTTTAAGATCCATTTCAGCAAATTCTATTTGCTCTGCTGCATCTCTTTGTTCACTCTCGATGGTGCTTTTTTCAATAAGAAGGTCATTTTGTGCAGTGGTGAGTGCGGATTTACTAGTGTCTACTTGGATCTGCATTTTCTGTAAAATCTCAGTAACTGCTGCTGGGTCGATCTCTACGAGAAGGTCACCCTTTTTGACTTCAGTTCCTTCAGGCACGATCCAGGTGACGATTGATTTTCCGTCTAGTTGGTTTTTTATGACTTCTTCATCGACGGCTTTTAGCACGCCGCTTTCAGTCACGGAGATGTTCAGGTCTCCTCTTGCCACGGTGAAGTATGAATTTTTTTCCGCAGTATCAGTATCTGATTTCGAGAATTTATTATAGCCTATGATGCCGGCTATAATGACGACGATGATGATGATATAATTTTTTTTCATATTGATAGTGTATTAGCGTGTCGGCTGATTTTTTAGCCAATAGTTACTCGTAGTGGAGTCGAGTATGCCGATGTCTGCGTAGAGTTCTAGTCTGGAGTCTAGGTAGCTAATGAGTGCAGCGGTGACTGCATTCTGAGCGTCAATGAGTGAGTCCTGGGATTCACTAAGTCGTCTAAAAATAACGGTGCCTGCTTGGAGTCTGAGTTTGTTTCCCTCGACACGTTTTTTTGCTAGTTTTACTGCGTTGAGCTGGATGTTATAGGACTGCTTGAACTGTTCAATCTCACGCACTCGGCGGATCATGAGGTTATTCAGGTTGTCATAGGTGAGGCTGAGTGAGCGAATGCCAGACTGGAATCTGATGAGTGCTCTTCGGTAGTTGTTACGCTCGTTGATGCGGTTGATTGGGAGGTTTAGCTCGATTCCTACTTGAGAGGAGAGGTTATCGAGGTCAAAGCGGTCGAAGCTGCCGTCCGAGCTAGCTAGTGAGGCGGAGGCTACGAAGCTCACTGTGGCTTTGAGCTGATCGGCTGCGATGATTACGTCACGCTTGATATCATCAAACTGGTCAATGGAGTTGATAAGGGGTAGGCGATTTTGTAATGCTAGCTGAAAGGCTTTGTCTGCGTCCATGTTTAGCGGGCGAAGACCAGCGGAGACGATTTTTTCTAGTTCACTGTCATCGAGAGTAAGAGTGGTTCCGGTAGGTGCTCCGATGGTGATTTTGAAGTTGTCGAGTGAGGTTTGGTAACTTGAATTAGCTGTGATCCAGTTGTTCTTCGCTAGAAGTTCACCTTGCTCTGAATCGCTTACTTCTTGTGGACTGGCGCGATCTACAGATCTCGCTCTTAGGTAATCTGTATTTTCTTTTCGAGAAATATAGTTTTTGTATTGGTTGTCTACTGATTCTTTTTGCTGAAGGAGACGCAGGTACTGAAGGGTGATGTCATTGGCAAAGGTGTTTTGAAATTGGTGGTAGTCTCGGATAGCGTAGATGACATTACGGTTCGCTTGTGTGAAGTTTTCTGCTGCTATTTTACTGCCGGCTCCTCGGAGGAGTGGTTGTAGTATGCTGAAGGAGATAGCTGAGCTAGCTGATCTTCGAGGATCACCGGAAAAATATCTTAACAGATCATTAGCGAGAGATAAGCTGTAACTTCCACCAGCTAATAAATTCTGGCTGAGTCTTTGGTTAGCATCAGTAGATCCTATGACATCACCACCAGACTGGATCTGGGTATTAGCTCCAGCAGAACTACTGAAGTTAGGGCTAAAGTTATTACGGGATTCAGTGAGGTTAAGTGCAACGAGGTAGAGTGATTCTTTCTCACTTTGGTATTCACGGCTGTTCTCGGCAGCGTAGTTGAGAGCTTGGTCGATGTTCAGAGTGAGTTGGCCTGTTTGTTGGCTTTCTGCTAAAATCTGTGAACTCGTTGTGTTGGTGTGATTTTTATCCGAATTCTTATTTTTAATAGAGAGGTTCTGTTCTTCACCGAAGACGTGTTTTTCCGCTTCTTTTAGGATCTGATATACTTCTTTATCTGCATTTTCTACATGCTGAGCAGCGGTGCATGCTACAAAGCTTACAATGCTTATGCTAGCGCCGAGTGAGCAGAGAATCTGCTTAGGTGTTAGAATATGTTTCACTTGATTAATAACGTTACTTAATTTGGAACTTGTTCATATTTATCTAATTATTAAAAAAAATCAATAATTGGAAAGGTGCTGGTCTTCTGTATTCGAGCGATAGAGGCTTAAGTATGACTTGCAAAAGATGGAGGGATAGAGCATTAGAAGGGGAGTGAGCACGATGATCTTATCTTTGTTGATAGCAGCCATTCTTTCGGGATTGGCTGGAGTGATCGGTGTGCGCGCGGTGCTGGCTGATCAGCAGAGGAGCCGCTGGACGTTGTTTTTGATGGTGTTGAGCTTTGGTTGTCAGATGTTCTGGCTGGGGCTACGAGGTGAAGAGCGAGCTGGTTGTCCATTACTGGATAACGGAGAGATTTTGGTTTTTCTGGCTTGGTCGGTGAGTTTGTTTTATTTCATTGTTGGTTCTACTTATCGTGTGACTTTACTTGGGATGTTTTCTGCTCCAGTGGTGTCAGCGATGTTATTATCTGCTCTTATACCTGGGATGTTAGATACAGATCCACAGCCGATTCAGAATGTGGATTATTGGGGTGAGATGCACTCAGCAGTTTCTGTTCTTTCCTATGGGGCATTGGCGCTTGGCGCTGTTTCAGCAGTGATGTTCTTGGTTTTAGATAAGAGGCTGAAAGCTCAGGATATGAATTCTGGTCTGTTTAAGAAGTTACCAGCAGTGCCTACATTGATAGGTTCGGTGATCAGGCTGACGGTGATAGGGGTGTTTTTTTTGACGGTGGGGCTCGCATGTGGTTTCAAGATGCAGATCAGCGAAGCTGGTAAGTTACATTTATATGCGGGGGCATTTGTTTGGCTCTTGTACGTGTTGCTGCTGGGTGTGTGGTTTGTACGTGGGATGGTGCCTAGGAAGATGTCTCTTTTTATGGTAGTTCTCTTTGTGGTATCTTTATCAGTATTTGCAGTTCTCTAGAGTTTTTATAGAAAATGAATCTTATTTGTTTAGGCTTAAATCATGAATCTGCCCCGGTTGAGGTAAGGGAGAATTTTTCTATACCAATGGAGGAACTTGGTGAGAGAAGTCATGCACTCACGGGTCTAACATCGGTAGATGAGGCTGTGTTTATCTCGACCTGTAACCGCACAGAAGTCTATGTGGCTACGAGTGACGCTAGCTTGCAAAATATAGAGCAAGAGGTGAAAGAGAAGCTAGGCTTCGATGCTTCTTATTTTTATGAGTTTAAGGCTGAGGAGGCGATCGCTCATCTCTGCCGTGTGGTGAGTGGCCTAGACTCAATGGTGCTCGGGGAAACTGAAATTTTCGGTCAGGTGAAGAAGGCTTATCAATATGCGCATGAGGCATCTGCGACAGGTGGGATCTTGAATAAGCTCTTCCAGAAGTCCTTCGGTATCGGTAAACGTGTGCGTACTGAGACTACGATCCAGAGCGGGCAGACTTCCGTGGGTAGTGTGGCGTTAGATCTGGCGGAGAAAATTTTTGATGATCTTAAGAATAGCACTGTGATGGTGATAGGAGCTGGAGAGATGAGCCGGATCACTGTCCAAAGCATGATTCTTCGTGGTGTGAAGAAGGTGATCGTGACGAATAGATCTTTTGAGAATGCACAAGCGCTTGCGGATGAAGTGGGAGGTGAGGCGGTGCGCTTTGATGAATGGGCGAAGGTGATGCCAGAGGTGGACGTGGTGATCTCTTCTACTGGCGCGACTGAGCCAGTGGTGAAAGTTTCCGATATAGAGCCACTTAGGAAGAAGCGTAAGTACAGACCTTTATTCTTGATAGATATAGCGATGCCGCGAGACATAGAGCATGCTGTGGGAGAGATAGAGGAAGTTTACTTGTATGATCTTGATACGCTTCAGAAGCAGGTAGAGGTGGGGCAAGCTAAGCGCCAACAGCAGGTGACCGAATGTGAAAAGATCATCGGTGATGAGGTGCAGAAGATGGGGAATCAACAACGAAATAATAGCGAATAACATGAGTGACAAAAAACAATTGATAGTGGGGACACGTGGTAGTGCACTGGCGCTCGTCCAGGCGGATATGACGGAGAGGTTACTCGCTGAGAAATTTCCAGATAAAGAGATTATCAGAAAGGTGATTATGACTACTGGTGATCGTCGTACTGATGTGTCATTGAGTGAGGTGGCTAAGGTGGAAGGTGTTTTCGATAAGGGGGTTTTTATTAAGGAGCTAGAAATGGCTCTGCAGTCTGGCGAGATAGATCTCGCTGTGCATAGTCTGAAAGATGTGCCAACGGTACTTCCAGAAGGCTTTGAGATCTGTTCAGTACTGGAGCGAGCTCCGGTGAATGATGTCATAGTCACGAAAGAAAAAGGCGGTCTTGATGGACTTAAGCAAGGTGCGACTGTGGCGACGAGTTCAGTGAGGAGGCAGCAGATGATCAAGTGGATGAGACCTGATCTGAAGGTGGTTGATATCCGTGGGAATGTTCCTACGCGTCTGCGTAAGCTGGCTGATAGTACAGAGTTTGATGCTACTATTTTAGCTGAAGCTGGTCTTGTTAGATTAGGCTACGATGCGCTCGGTGAGATGCAGACTGAGTCAGGAAGTGTCTACGGCGAGATGCTCGATCCAGAGAAATTTCTCCCAGCCGCTGGTCAAGGTTGTGTGGGGATAGAGGTAAGAACGGGTGATGAGGAAACGATAGCTTGTGTGCAGGAGATCTGTCACCAGGCTACGTTCACTCGTGTTTCTGCTGAGCGTGAGTTTCTCCGCCTTTTAGATGGTGGGTGTCACACTCCAGTGGGAGTAGCTACTCAGTTATTTGGCGATAAGTTGATTATGGAAGGTATTGTTTTCCCCGAGGGTGAAGTTGTTACTGGTGATCCGTTTGAGTCAGAAGCGAGCGGAGCATCGAGTGATCCGATGAAGGTAGCTGCGGATCTATTCGCTGGGCTTAATATGTCATAGTCTAACAAAATAAAATATCATGAATGAGGCATTAAAAGGTAAGAAGGTAGTGGTGACGAGAGCGTCGTCCCAGGCAGGTAAACTTAAGAAAATGTTAGAGGGTAAGGGAGCGGATGTGTTAGAGATTCCGACCATTAAGATATTACCTCCAGCAGAGGGTGATGAGCGACAGGATTTCGTAGAAAGCGTGTCTCAAGTGCATACTTATGACTGGCTAGTATTCACGAGTGTGAATGGTGTGGAGCAATTTTTTGAACCTTTTTTTAAGGCATTCAAGGATGCGAGAAGTCTAGGTGGATGCAGGATAGCAGCTGTTGGTCCAAGTACTGCAGCGAAGATTAATTCCTACCGTTTTGCAGTGGATCTTATGCCGCGATCCTATGTGGCAGAAGAGCTGGTGAAGGAATTTGCAGATAAGGAGAGTGTTGAGAATCTCACTGTTCTGTGGGTGCGTGGTGCTGAAGCTCGTGATGTGCTAGCTAAAGGCTTAGGTGCTCTGGGCGCGATCGTAGACGAGTGTATCGCTTACCGAACTGAGCCAGTGACAGAAGATGTTAATGGCGACAAGAAGCGCCTCGCTGATGAAGGCGCGGATTACATTCTCTTTGCTAATGCTGCAGGTGCGCGTAATTTTTTCAACAGTGGAAACAAGCTTCCTGCCGGCTGTAAGATTGCTAGTATTGGAAAGATTACCTCTGAGGCTCTCCGTGAACTCGGTAAGACCGTAGATGTAGAAGCAAACGAGAGTACGATGGAAAGCTTAGTAGAGGCGATCTGCTAGAGGTTATCGAATTGAAACCTTTGACAAGGATCGTTTTTACTATGTTATCCAGAAGGCTTTATGATAAGTATATAGATAGATGGATAAACGGGACGAACAAGAAGCTAAAGAAAAGCGTGAAGAAAGAGAGAAGGTTCTCTCTCATGGCTTTGCTAAAACACGTAAAAGCCTGATCGCTCGCCTCGATAACTGGGAAGATCAGCGGACTTGGGATGAGTTTTACCAGACTTACTGGAGGTTGATTTATTCTGTAGGGCTCAAGTCTGGGTTACGCTCAGAGGAGGCGTTTGACTGTGTCCAAGAAACTATTTTGTCCATTGCGAAGCAGAGCAAGAAGAATATGTATGACCCTGACCAGGGTTCATTTAAAGCGTGGCTGATGAATATGACGCGCTGGAGGATCAATGATCAGTTCAGAAAGCGAAAGAAGGACACGGCTATGTCTTATGGGAGTGAATATGAAGAGGGTAGAAAGACAGCTGTGATCGATAGGCTAGAAGATCCTAAAGGTGATACTCTCGATAGGCTCTGGGAGACTGAGTGGAAACAAAATATAGCGGAAGCAGCGCTTGAGAAGGTAAAGGGACAGGTTTCTCCGAAACAGTATCAAATTTTTGATTACTATGTGGTGAAGCAGTGGGATGCGAAGAAGGTGCAGGATATGCTTAGTGTTAGTATGGCACAGGTATACTTAGCGAAGCATCGAGTCGGTGCTGTGCTGAAAAAAGAATTAGCAAAGCTGGAGAAAGAGTAATTATTTTCTAATAATCCATGTCCCCTGAAATCAGAGCCGATATAAATATACCAGATCACGAGGTCTTGCGTAAGATCGGTGGAGGTTCGTATGGTGAGGTCTGGATGGCACGTGGGGTGACCGGTGCATTGCGGGCTGTGAAGGTGGTGTGGCGTGAGGACTTTGAGGATGAGCGCGGCTTTGAGCGTGAGTTCGAGGGGATTTTAAAATTTGAGCCTATCTCACGGGATCATTCTGGGTTTGTAAATATTCTCCATGTTGGGCGAAGTGATGATGGTGAGAATTCGTTCTATTACTATCTGATGGAGCTAGGCGATGACATTCACACTGGTCGAGAAATCAATCCAGTGGAGTATGAGGCGCGTACGCTGAGAAGTGATCTGAAAGCGAGTGCTGGCAAGCCTTTAGAGGTAGGTTTCTGTGTGGATGTGGGGCAGCACTTAGCTGAGGCATTAGAGCATTTACATGAAAGTGATCTAGCTCACCGTGATGTGAAGCCGGCTAATGTGATCTTCGTGGAAGGCAAGGCGAAGCTGGCGGACATTGGTCTGGTGGCGCAGCGTGGTCAGCAGACATTTGTAGGGACGGAAGGTTTTGTACCTCCAGAGGGACCGGGTTCTGGACAGGCAGATGTTTATAGCTTAGGGAAGGTGCTTTATGAGATGGCTACAGGTAAGGATAGACTTCAGTTTCCTGAGCTTCCTGACGAAATTCCAGAAGGTGCTAACAGAAAGTACTGGATGTCACTCAATGAGGTGATTTGTAATATTTGTGATCCTAAGCTAAGTAAGCGGACTATTAATTCATCGAAGAAGCTCGCTGAGTCTCTGGCTAAAATAAAGCAGGGTAAAAAGATAGCGTATAGAAGCCGGAGTGGACTAAAGAAGGGGGCTGCAGCTACGATTATATTAGTGGCTGCAGGGACAGGGTTGTATAAGTCTCGGCCGTGGGGTGGTAGTGAGGTAGCTAATGGAGGACAAGGAACTAAGTCTCCATTGGTAGTGGTGCCTAGCTATCAGTTTGAGTTCTGTGGAGTTCAGTTTAGCTCAGACCCTGTGGGTGCGGAAGTTATAGGACATTTACAGGGAGAGTATCTAGAGACTCCGACAGAATTTATTGATTATCCGCCGGGGACGATACTGAACATCGTGTTTAAGTTAGATGGTTATCGTCCTTTAGAAAAGACGTATAAGGTTCCAGATAAGCAGTTTGATTCAATTTATGAGGCTCTGGATACTTTTCAGCCGCCTATGAAAAATAAGGTGTGGGTAGACTCTGTAGGGACTCGTTATTACCCTCAGCCAGTTGGGCATATATCTGGTTTTATTAGGAAAACTCATTTCGCTAAATTTCTCAAAGTAAAGCCTAAGATCGATGCGTTCTCCGTAGTCAAACACAGTGAGAAAGGTAGGGAGCATAGCCTAGTGCTGATGACTGCTAGGACTGCAGAAAAGTACGTGACTTGGCTTGAAGAGGAGTCTAAATTACAAGGCCTTTTAGAGGACGGGCAGTGTATTAACTTTATTCAAGATACTAAAATAGAGTTAAAGCCTAAAGATCAGCAGATCGTTGAGCAAGACGGTAAAGTATTCCCTACTAGGTGCGTCGCTATGGAGATTCCTTATGCGACGATTGATCTAACGACTGAGCCGCTAGGAGCTAGTGTGTATCTTGATAATGAATGGATGGGGACTACTCCACTAGAGCTTTCAGAGTTGCGTCCTGGAAGAGTACAGCTAGAGCTTAGCTTAGACGGTTATAAGCCGAGTTACCAAGATCTGACTATTTCGGAGAATGAGTTACTGCCGCTGTCTATTGAGCTAGAAAAGAACAATGGCGTGGTCTTTGGGCAGTCTTGGGTAAATAGTCTGGAGATAGAGATGGTGCCATTTGCTGATGGTAAACAGGCTGCGATCTGGGAAGTCAGAATTTCTGATTATAATCAATTTAGGAAAGCGACTCGCCACAGAAAGCCTGTGAATCCATTGTTTCCGCAAGAGGACGATCATCCAGTAGTAGGTGTGAACAAAGCTGATGCAGAGGCATTTTGTAAATGGCTGACTGAGAAGGAGAGAAGCGAAGATAGGATCCGTGAGCACCATGAGTATAGACTACCAACTGATGAAGAGTGGAGTATCTTGTGTGGTCTTGAAGATGAACTAGGTGAGACTCCAGTAGAAAGGTCTTATAATTCTCAACAGAACGATGCTCTGAGCAATGTCTACCCATGGGGTGGAGAGTTCCCTCCAGTCAGGGCTGTGAGTAATATAGCAGATAAGTCAGCGGCTGAGGCTAAGGCTATCTCAGACGATAGAACGGTAAAGGGCTATGAAGATAAGTTCCAGAATACAGCACCTGTAGGGTCATTTACTCCGAATGCTTTAGGTATTTATGACTTGTCTGGAAATGTCTATGAGTGGACGCTCGACCCGTACACAAGTGAGGGTGATGTCGGGGTTGTTAGAGGTGGTAGTTGGGCCACGTTTCTTGAAAAAGATCTAAAGTCTTGGAGTCGTTTTGCGATCAATAATCGGGTTGTTGATAACCAATTCGGGTTCCGTGTGGTTCTTGTCAATATGCGACGCGAGTAGTCAGCTGTCTTACTGAATGTTAGATAATACGTTTTGCTAGTGTTTCTAGATTGACTATGGAGACTTATACTTTAGTAAATATTAGTTACTATGAAAGATCCCATTACAGTATCTGTGACAGGAGCAGCTGGTCAGATTGGCTATGCATTGCTTTTCCGTATTGCTTCAGGCTCAATGTTCGGTGACGATCAGCCGGTGAATCTTCGTTTGATCGAAATAGAGCCAGGAATGAAAGCGCTTGAGGGGGTGGTTATGGAGCTTGATGACTGTGCATTTCCTGTACTTAATGAGGTGGTAGCTACATCTGATCTTAATGTAGGTTTCAAAGGCGCTAACTGGGCATTACTAGTAGGTTCTGTACCTCGCGGACCAGGTATGGAACGTAAGGATCTACTTTCTGTGAATGGCAAAATTTTTACCGGTCAGGGACAGGCGATCGCAGCTAATGCCGCGAGTGATGTCAGGACTCTAGTAGTAGGTAATCCGTGTAATACGAACTGCCTTATCGCGATGAATGCAGCTAAGGGAGTTCCCAATAATCAGTTTTTTGCGATGACGAGACTGGATGAGAATAGAGCAAAGTTTCAGCTTGCGGCGAAGGCAGGTGTGCATAGTAGTGCCGTTTCTAACCTATGTATCTGGGGGAATCACTCAGCGACTCAGTATCCAGATTTCTATAATGCTAAGATTAATGGTAAGCTAGTGACGGAAGTGATCACTGACACAGCGTGGCTTGAGGGCGAATTTATACCTACCGTTCAGCAACGTGGAGCAGCTATCATTCAGGCTAGAGGAGCGTCTTCCGCTGCATCTGCTGCTAATGGTGTGGTAGATACGGTTCGCAGCCTTACCAATCAAACACCAGATGGTGACTGGACAAGTGTGGCAGTCTGCTCGAATGGTGAGTATGGTATAGATGCTGGCCTGATAGCTTCGATGCCTATTCGTACTGATGGTAACACATGGAAGGTGGTGGAAGGTGTGGCTGTAAATGACTTTTCAAGTGAGAAGATAGATGCTTCTATTCAAGAGTTACGTGAGGAGAAATCAGCGGTTGCTGACTTACTCGTGTGATCTCACTATTTCCAATATAGGAACGAACAGTCTATGCAAATTATCCATGATATCAATGGCCTTAAGTCACTGACTGAACCACTTCATCTGGCACTTGGTGTTTTCGATGGAGTGCACGTGGGGCATCAGGCTGTGATCCAGAATGCTGTGGACTCAGCAAGGTTGTCTGGTGGTCTAGTAGGGGTGGTCACGTTTGAACCCCATCCTGTTAGAGTGCTAGCGCCAGATCGTGCGCCTCGGAGGATTTTGGCATCGATTGAGCATAAGGCTGATTTATTAGGCGAGATGGGCGTGGACTTCCTCTGTGTGCAGGAGTTCACTCTGGACTTCGCAGCTAGAGAAGCGCGTGAATTTATTGAAGATCTCGTAAACTATAGCGATGGGCTGAAGTCGATTGCTGTCGGGGAAGACTGGATTTTCGGAAAAGCGAGAGGCGGTAATGTAGCTAAGCTCACAGAATGGGGGGGTGAGATGGACTTCAAAGTCACTGCTGCTAGCCCTGTCATGGTCGATGGTGAAAGAGTAAGTAGCACACGTGTGCGGCAGGCTGTTAGAGATGGGAATCTCAGTGCGATTAGCGAGATGATGGGGAGACCTTATAGTGTGGTTGGCACAGTTGTTGAGGGCAGAAAGCTAGCACGTCAGTTAGGCTTCCCTACAGCTAATGTCATTGTGCATAACGAACAGCTACCACCCGATGGAGTCTGGGCGCTAGAGGTAAGATATGATGGTGTCCTGTATCAAGGGATAGGTAATCTTGGTAGACGACCTACAGTAGAGCATGAAGGTGCTAGGAGATTATTAGAGATCCATTTATTTGACTTCCAAGGTGATGTTTATGGTGAGCTGTTAGAAGCAGAATTTGTGAGCTATATTCGGGAGGAGAAGAAATTTGACTCAGTCGATGAGTTGAAATCACAGATAGAGTCTGATGTTCAGCAGGTGAAAGAGATGTTTGTCAGCTTGCCTTAAGACTAGAAAAATTTACCTAGTCTAAGAGTTTAATAGCAGTGTCTTGTTTGGTAACTATATTGCCAATGATGCAGGCACAGAGAACTTGCTGTGACTCTAGTATTTCGATGACTTCGTTAACATTCTCTTCAGCGACTGAAAGTAGGAGCCCACCTGATGTCTGAGCGTCAGCTAGCAGAAGTTGAGTTTCCTGTGAGATGTTGTTTACTGTCACGTGAGGTAGCACTGTCGCGAGGTTCTTTTTGGTGCCTCCTGGGACAACTCCAGCAGCGATGAGGTCATGAACTTCGTATGAAATAGCAGGAATGGC
This sequence comes from uncultured Rubritalea sp., assembly GCA_937981665.1. Classification (GTDB taxonomy): domain Bacteria; phylum Verrucomicrobiota; class Verrucomicrobiia; order Verrucomicrobiales; family Akkermansiaceae; genus Rubritalea. Next base: position 4,885 of record CALJOJ010000004.1, on the reverse strand, counting down.
TGAGCATTCCAGCTGAGCTGTGACATCTGAGCTGAGACAGATTTCTTTAAGGTGACCTAGTAGTCCGAAGCCGGTGACATCAGTACAGGCGTTCACAAGGTTTCGTTCAGCGAGCTCAGTTCCTGGTGTGTTGAGCGTGATCATGGACTTGATAGCGAGATCGTTGAGTGAATCGCTACATTTACCATTTTTGAGCGCGGTAGAGATGATACCAGTTCCAAGAGGTTTTGTCAGGATGAGGATGTCGCCAGCTTTTGCATGTGCATTAGCTGTGAAGTGATCTGGATGAACCACACCAGTGACTGAGAGTCCGTAAATCGGTTCAGGGTTCTTGATCGTGTGACCACCTACGAGTGAGCAGCCGGCTTGTTTCACCATTTCTGCACCACCTCGGAAAATGGCTTGGATTTCTTCTGTGCTGAGAATGGAATCCGGCATACCAGCTATTGCCATCGCTGTGATAGGCTTTCCTCCCATAGCATATACGTCAGAGAGAGAATTAGCCGCTGCTATCTGACCGAATAGGTATGGGTCATCGCAGATAGGGGTGAAGAAATCTAGCGTCTGGACTAGCGCGGTTTCAGAATTTAATAAATAAATACCAGCATCGTCAGCAGTCGCTGATCCTACGAGTAAGTTGGGGTCGTTTGATTGTGGTAGACCTCGCAAAACTTGCGAGAGTGATTCTGGGTCAAGCTTTGACGCTCAACCACCACAGGAGACGAGTGAGGTAAGTTTAGTGGATTCTGACATAAAAAAAGTTGCTCTATGTGATTTACTATAGATATGAGATGAGTTGAATAAATTATTGCATTGATTTATTAATAAACCAATGATTATTTCGATTTGTTGATCAAACAAAAAATCGCGACTCTTCACTTTATGTCAGAATCTAAAACAATAGAATGTAAGCCCTCCCAGTGGTTTAAAATACGCGCTTTTGGTGTGGCTGCAATGCTTACTTTTTTCGCTTTGTGGTTTTTCAAAGACGGCTACTGGGGATATAGAGATAAGAATGAGGCTGTGGTGATGAAGCAGCTATTCTTGGCTAGTGGAGAAAGCCCTTACACGAATGTAGACTTCGCTACGCCAGCGACTACTGCGTTTAAAGAACAGGAGTACACGGCTGATTCATGGGCAGCTTTTGCATCTGAGCAGCTTGTTCCAGTACCCGAGAGCAAGAATTTACTACCTAGAGATTTCGATTACGACCAGAAGTGGCCAGAAGAGATAGTCAATGGTTATGAAGAACTTAAGAATAAGAAGGTGAATCTCCTATGGGTTGATTTTTCAGGTAGAACGAAGCTTCCACGTGAGCCTTCGGAGAAGCTTTATGAAGAGAAAACTATCCGCGAGCAATTCATCGTGTGCGGCATCTGTGCCGCATTACTTATAATCGCTTTATTCATTAGCATCAGAATCATGGGGCGTAAGATGATGGTGACAGCTACTGGCTATACTCCTCCAGGAGGTGATGAGATCCCATTCACAGCAATGCGCAAGATCGATAAACGTAAGTGGAATAACAAAGGGATAGCTGTGATTCATTACGAAGATGCTGGTGAGACTAAGAAAGCAAAGATCGATGGCATGATTTACGGCCAGTTTAAGGAAGAGGATGGAGCGCCCGCGGAGGCACTATTTTCTAATATTGTTGAGAACTTCAAAGGCGAGATTATTGAAATTATCGAAGATGATGAGGACGATGAACCAGCTGAAGAGAATGAGAAATAGTTAGAGTACAGAGAATCATTGTAATTTAGCTAAATTCGTGGTTGCCAAGTTGCCAGTAAATGGGTAATTTTTTCAAGCCGTTAGTAAATTAACGTTAATAACACACTTACATCAAAATGTCTGAATCAATTGAACAAAAAGTTAAAGAAATCATCGTTGAGCAACTCAATGTAACTCCTGATCAAGTAACAAACGAAGCTAAATTCATCGACGACCTCGGTGCAGATTCTCTGGATACAGTTGAGCTAGTAATGGCTTTCGAAGAGGAATTTGGTATTGAAGTACCTGACGAAGAAGCTGAGAAGCTCATATGTGTGAACGACATCACAACATACATCGAGAAGGTTTCTTAATTCATTAGGAGCATTCCCAAGATTTTATAAAAGGTGGCTCATTTAGGTGATGCCGCCTTTTTTGATAAATAGAATAGTAGTATTTTAATGCCAGATAAAGCTGATATTCAATACGCAATGGAACATAGTCATGTTCTACGTGAGCCAGACCACAGAATCAATACGTTTGGTAGTACGAAATTTCACTTTGTAATCTTATCAGAAATGATGGATTGCGTTGATAAAGTAGTAGTAAGACGTGGATCGGTAGAGGCACACAAGCCTCAAATTATCCGACCGTCACACTACACGTCTGTCGAGCTTGAGGGCTTCGACGAGAATGCTGCTGAGCTACTGGAGTGGCTCAAGAAGCATGATAAAGAACCAGTGTTTTTCCAATATGGGTTTAATTTCAAGCGCACTGAGGTAAACTCAGAAGTAATCACTGGTAACTTTGAAATAGTGAAGGCTGAGGTTCTTAAGCAGATTCAGAAAGAAGATGATCCAATGATGGTTTTAATGGAATCTGTCGATGACACTTGGGAGATTGGGTTACTTAAATTTTCTATCGATATCATTCAGAAGTCCCAAGAGATCAATCAGTTTGATTTCAAAAGAAGGGGGCTGATCTAGCATCATGAGATTACAGACATTAATCAGGTTAATAGCTACTATCATAGTACTTACAGCTGTTGTAATTACACTAATGATGATGTCTCAGTTTTTCGGTCTCATTGATGATGATACGCAGGATAATTTAGCTGGTGAAAGTCAGGTGAATTACCTGACCGGTAATAAGTCCAATAAATCTGATCTAGTTTCTATCGATGCTCTGCGTAGCAAACTTAAAAATGCAAAGACGCCGAAAATCGTATTGGGTAGTCCCGCCTTTGAAAAGGCTCGCAAGAAGCTAGAAGCGGGGGACTTTGAGAATGCTAGGCGTCAGCTAGAGGAAATCGTAGTCAGATATCCAGGTACGCCAGCTGAGAATGAGGCATTCCGAGTACTAGGTGAGATGCGTCTTGATGAAATTTTAGAACAACGTCCAGATGACGGGAAATATATTTATAAGGCAAAGTCCGGTGATAATTATATTAACATAGTCAATAAGCATAAGACATCTTTAGAGATGTTGAAGTACCTCAACGGAATGACTAGAGTTGATCGTCTTCAGCCGCGTGATGAGATGCTGATTATGCCCTTAAATTTTTCGCTTAGAATCGTCCCTCGCTTTAATCAGCTTTTCCTTGTGGATGAAAAAGGAGAGGTGATTAAGTATTACGAGCCATTAGTTGATATGGCGATTCCTAAAATTTCAGGGAAGTCGAAGCGTGTCACGACAAGCATTGAAAGTATTAGAGCTTATAAGGGTAATTCACGTGTGAATGTGACTAATGATGACTACCGAGGTGCTGCCAAACGACTTAAAATAAGTAACCCACTTATTAATATTGTAGGTGAGGACACGAAGACGCATAGCTCATTCCGAGGTATCCAGCTATCTAAAGTAGACATTGAGGAATTAGTTCTCTTTCTAAGACCTGCAAATTCCGTTGAAATTCGTTATTAAACCATTGCGCAAAGCTGAGAAACGTAGCAAAATCAATCCATGAGCATGAAACCATTAGAGTTTGAAAAGCCAATCGTTGATCTCGAAAATGAGATAAAAAAGCTTAAAAATCAGTCAGATACACAGAATATCGATCTCACTCATGAGATCACTTCTATGGAACAGAAGCTGAAGCATTTGAAGACTGATATCTATGATAACCTCACTCCTTGGCAACGTGTCCAGATAGCGAGGCATCCGAATCGCCCATTTATGCTAGATTACTTAGCGTATGGTTTCACTAGTTTCATAGAACTTCACGGTGATCGTCATGTAGGTGATGACCACGCTATGCCTGGTGGATTCGCTAAAATTGGTGACCAAAAGGTAGTTGTTATCGGTCATCAGAAGGGGCGTGACACGAAGGAGAATTTACTCAGAAACTTTGGTAGTGCTCATCCAGAGGGATACCGTAAAGCGCTCAGATTAATGCGACTCGCTGAGAGGTTTAAACTTCCGGTTATCTGCATGATCGATACTCCTGGGGCATTTCCTGGAATCGGTGCAGAGGAGAGAAACATCGCGGAAGCGATTGCATTTAACCTCAAGGAGATGATGAACCTTAAGACACCTATTATCGCTTGTGTACTTGGTGAAGGAGGTTCTGGAGGAGCGCTCGGAATTGGCGTTGCTGACCGAGTGATGATGATGGAGAATGCATACTATTCTGTGATCAGTCCTGAGGGGTGTGCGGCTATTCTCTGGAAGCATAGAAAGCATGCTCCAGAAGCTGCTGAGGCAATGAAGATCGCTGCTCCAGACCTTAGTGAGCTAGAGCTTATTGATGAAGTCATCATCGAACCAAGAGGTGGAGCACATAATGACCATAAAGAATCAGCTACAAGTTTCCGTGATGCAGTTTTGGCACAGATTAAGCAAGTTCAGTTACTATCTACGGAAGAGATGTTAGAGCAACGTTACCAGAAATTCCGTAAGTTCGGAGAATGGAATGGTGATACTGTTGCTTAATCTAGTCTAAGCTAGTAAATTTTTATCAATGGAAGAACGGGGTTACCTGTTCTTCCATTTTTCTTTTCATGAAGCTCGTTTGGAAGGTAAGAAAATAGTTTGTAAGCGTCTTAAAATTGGCCGTCTAGTCAGATTCTGAAATCAGAATAGGCTTTGCGGTCTATGATTAATTTATCTTCATCCGCATTAAAAATCCGAGTCATCCTTCCTCCTGTCGATATGCGTAAAAGCTTTGATGGCC
>CALJOJ010000003.1 GCA_937981665.1 uncultured Rubritalea sp. | reverse complement strand
GCACCATACACTGGGATAAGCTTGAGGACTTAGAAAGTGCGATCGAGGAGGTTCTCAAAGAATGGTGGAGCAAAGCGCAAGGCTTCCGCTCATTATTTAGCAACTCGTATATTCGCTCTGAACTAAACGCTATTTAGAAATCATTTAAGACCTATTTCAAACTAGAAATAGTATAATTCACGATCATGACACTTGCCATTTTTTTAGCTTGTTGCTCTATCTGTTCTGCGGATACCTGCCCAGCAGCGATGAGTGGCTTTACTTGTTCTAGAAGTTGTGTGCGAAGAGATATCTCATCAGGAGCCCAGTAGCCGACAAGTGACTTCTCGCTGACTGTGAGGGCTTTCTTCTCTGTCTTTACCTCAGTAGCTGGTGCTTGGGCGTGCGAAGGGGTGATAGCGAGCATTGAGGCTGCGCAAGGTAGGGTGTTTAGATTTAGTTTCATTTTAAATATAGGTATGGTTGTTGAATTGCTAGTGGTTGAATTTATGGCATAAAAAACTCTCATACAGCTTGTATGAGAGTGGATGGTAATTAACTAGATGGTTTGAGTAGGGTTTACTCTTCTTCTTCTTCATCTTCATCATTGCCAGTGAGGAGACCGACGCCTCCGCTGGCTAATGTACCGGCTACATCGATGGAAGTGGTTGCTGCTTTCCCCGCTATTTTCACAGGGACTGTGACAAGTGCGCATGAGCTTAAGCTAGCAGCAATTGCCGCGGTAGATAGGATAAGTAGTGATTTTTTCATAGCTCTTATTTTTCTTGGATTGCTTTGACAACACCGCTCTTGATATTAGGCCATGTCTTGGTGTGAAAGAGTGCGATAGGTTTTTCTGTACGTCCGAATACTCCTTTTTCCTTAGGGTTGTAGCGGCGTCCTGATTTAGCAGCAGCGAGAGCATCGTAAGCCTTTGTTGGACTTTCATTCTCATAGTCTTTAGAGTCTTGAGTCTCTCCGACTGAGACAAGTCCTAGTTTAGTGAATACAGCGTTGAGAGCTGTCTGAGTTTCTCTATTTCTAGGCGATGCAAGGAATGGGAAACGGAAGTATCTAGCGCGCTCCCAGTCTGGGCGTTCTGCCTTGTATGCGTGATTGATACATGCTTCGATGAACTCAATGCCCATGATGCTGATTTTGTACTGGTCTGAGTCTACTGTAAAGTTTCTCATGTTCATGTGGAATGCGGTGTGGTTATACACTTCACATGCGTATTCTTGATTACCATCAGCATCTGCTGGGCACTTGATTCTGATTAGTGTACGGATCGCTCTGATGAATTCGATGCGTCTGCTTTCGAGGATAGCTGTAGTTGCCTTAAGGCGGGCTTCAGTTCCTCTGTTTTCTGCGAAAATAGTATCGACTGTTTTCGCTGAAACTTTAGGAACATTGGCAAAGAAGATAGCGCGTGCTCCGAGTGGAGCGAGGTCTTTAGCGATGTCAGTAGCATTCCCCCAAGTCGGTTCTTCTGCTATGAGCTGGTCATCAAAGGTGAGGGTGAATCCGTATTCAGGCTTTGGCTCAGTCTGCATGATAGTGCGCTGTACTAGTCTGCGATAGGGATTAGATGCCTTGTCATGGGTGTTTCCTACGTCTTTACCTACTGTGAAGAGATCAATCTCTGCTTGCTCAGTGAGTGCAGCCATTCCACCTGTTGGAATGAATGGCTTTGGTTCTTCTGGAGCAGTGGGGTCAACAACTGGAGCAGGATTATCTGGGTTAGTAGGGTCTAAATCTGGTGCAGGGTTATCTGGATTAGTAGGGTCAAGATCAGCCTTAGTCTCAACTGCTGGTGTAGCAGGTGTCACTGCTGCGGGCGTCTCAACAGGTACAGCTTTAGCTGGGGCTTGTTCAGTAAGTTTCTCAGCAGTAGCTGGTAGTGTTGGAGTGGGGGTTGCAGGGGTCTGCGCGAGTGCCACACTAGGTAAAGTGAGTGACAGTGCTAAAATAGGTAAATTTTTAGTAAGAAGAAATGTGTTTTTCATAAGCCGGTATAGCGATGATTAAGCAAGAGGTTGCTCGTTCGTTATTATGTTTTTACAATATAAACAGTAGTTATAATGTAGATGCCGATACGGTATTGTGCCAATTTTATTGCCGTATGTCTACCTTAAAGAAAGAGAGAGAAGGCGTGTGATGACTCAGGGTTATGGAGTGTTTTATTTTGGCTGAATGGAGTCTAGGAAACATCGGTAGCGTATGTATTCTCTGGTCGCTGGTATCATCAGTTCTAGGTCTTCGCTGTATTGGTATGAAATATTAGCTGTGGAGCTCCAGACGTCTGAGGCCATGTAGAGGTTTGCTTTTTTATTATTTCCAAAATCTAGTACATAGGAGCACTTGAGATCTGAGTTAGGCAGAATGCCTGAGACTATTTTAATGAATACGTTTACGAGTGATTCTAGGAAGGGTTCTTTGACTTTAGCGATCACGGCATTGTGCTCCATAGTCTCGCTAATGATATTTTCATCAACTACGAATTTGAGAGCAGAGAGACCTAGGTTAGTTTGGTTGTCATCTAACTGCTTGTCTGCTTGTGTTTCTAACATCCATCCTGGCCAGGTAGGGGTGATGAATTTTGCGTTGTCGTCTTTCATGGGGTTGTTTTTAGTTTTTTATACTTTAGCGGGTTACTTACTTGAGTTGCCTTTTAGTAATTCTTTGGCCATGGCTATGGCTTCTTTTCCGTCTCCGCCTCCGAGCATTCTAACGAGTTCATGGATGCGGTCTTTACCGGTGACTTCATGTAGTGATGAGGTGGTTCTTCCAGCGTCCACGTTTTTCTCTACGACGAAGTGCTGGCCGGCGACGGCTGCTACTTGTGGGAAGTGAGTGATGGAAATAACTTGGTGTTGTGCTCCGAGGGTTGCCATTTTATCGCCGACTGCTCTGGCTATTTCACCACCGACGTTGGCATCGATTTCATCAAATACCATGAGAGGGGTGGCGTCTTGATCTGCGAGTGAGCTCTTGACGGCGAGCATAACGCGGGAGATCTCGCCACTAGAGGCTATCTGGCGGAGAGGCTTGAGTGGTTCACCAGGGTTTGGGCCAAACTGGAACTCGATGTTCTCTAGTCCATGGCTTGTAGGCTTGGCTACTGGGTGAGGGATGAGGCGGAGATCAAATGCAGCTAGCTTGAAACCTAGATCCTTGAGGTGTGATGTGATATCCTTTGCTAATTTAGGTGCTGCTTTGGTGCGACTGGTGGTGAGCTTTTTACCAGCAGTGATGACGTCTTTGTAGAGGTTTTTCACTTCTAGTTCTAGTCCGTCCAGCATGCCGTCTCGGTTTTCTATTTCTTCGAGTCTTGCTCTAGCATCTTGGCCGTGAATGATGACATCTTCTAGGGTGGTACCGTATTTACGCTTTAGAGTTTCAAAGGTGTTGATTCTCGTAGAGAGTGTCTGTTCTTCTTCTGGATCTATTTCGAGATCACAGGAGTAGGAGTTCATCTCTTGCTCTAGGTCTTGGAGCTCTAGAGCGGCTTGCTCAAGTCCGCCGAGCTTATCAGCGATGCTTGGATCTAGTAGTTTGAGTTCTTGAGCTGCGCGTAATATTTCGCCGAGTGACTCGTTGATAGTGTGTTCGAGATTCCCAGCGATGCAGGATGAGAGTTCGATGAGTTTTGAGCTATTAGAGACACGTTTGAATTGTTGTTCGATGTGCTCTTCATCATCTGGCTTTAGTTCGGCGCTTTCTATTTCGGTTACTTGAAATTTTAAGATGTCGAGTTCTTGGGCTGTGGCTCGCTCTGAGTTCTTTAGGTCATCAAGGCGTATAGACTTCTCTTGCCACTCGCTCCAGATCTCAAGATAGGCGGTGTGGAGTTTATTATTTTTAGCAAAGGCGTCCAACATGCTGAGCTGGCGGTCTGTAGAGAGGAGGGACTGGTGATCATGTGGACCGTGGAGGTCTACTATCTCGGTGCCGAGCTTTTTGAGCACAGCGAGTGTGGCTGGGCTATTGTTGACAAATTGCTTGTTATTAGACTGACCGATGACGCGCTTGATGATGAGCTGGTCACTTTCGCAGCGGTCTAGTCCTGCTTCTTCTAGGGTGTCATTGATGATGTTGTGACTACTGATGTCGAATACGGCTTCGATAGTGCAGCTGGTCTCGCCGGTACGGATGAGATTCTTATCTGCACGCTCACCGAGTATGAGTTTAAGAGCTCCAACGATAACACTTTTACCTGCCCCAGTTTCTCCTGTAATGCCAACTAGTCCGGAGCCGAGTTGCCAAGTGAGTTCGTCTACGAGGGCTAAATTTTTGATTTTAAGTAAGCTGAGCATGATTTCAAAAAATGTTCTTTTGTGAACAAGTGAACACTTATCAAAACTTTGCTATTTTGGCAACAGAATAGCTTAATTCTGCTGTATTTTTTTCAGGGGCTTACTTTTTAGCAGGCATGATATCAGCCTCTGTATAAGCGCCTATGCGATCTTTTGTCTGCTCGCGAATCACGCTGACTTCTTCTGTGGTGATGACTCCTCCTTGGTTACCTTTTAGGTGCTTGATGAAGACCATAAGGTCGGCTATTTCTTGATCACTCAGATCTGGACGGGCTGGCATGAACTGGCCAGTGGAAAACTTCTTACCGTTGACGTGGATGTTGCCGGTGAGTCCTTTAAGAATGACTTTCGCCATGATATCTTTATCGGTGTTTACCCAGTCTGATGGTGCGAGGGGTGGTAGGATGTCTGCTTGGCCTTCACCATTGTTACCATGACATGCTGAGCAGGCTGCTTTACCGAGGTAGAGAGCTTCTCCTCTTTTAGCGCTTTCTTGAAATGCTTTTGGGACCTTCGGGGCAGAGGTGTGATTAGCTTGGCTCACTTTTTTATGAGCTGTAGTGATGAGTTTCTTGAGTTCTGAGTCGGTGGTGCTGAAGTTTAGCACTTTACTCATGTTGCTACCGAGTGCTCCTACGTAGAGTCTTCTGATGTCATCGTAGATGTTGAATTTGTTAATGATTTCTTGCGCTTTGGTATGGCTGTCTTGGGTGCCGATCTTGGCTAATGCGAAGAGGGCGGAATAGGCGGTCTGCTTGGTGGCTTTGTAGTCTATGATGGTACCATTTATAGAGTCTGAATCGGCAAGGTGAGCTAGCTCGAGTGCTGAGGTTACGATGTCTAGGTTCTTGGATTTTAAGCTTACATCGATAAATGCTGAGTGGATGCTGCCGGTGGCTTCAAAGACCCAGAGAAGATGGAGTTGCTGGAGCTCGTTGACTTCGCTGATCGGGATGACTATTTTTTTTAGCTTTGCGAGCTTTTGTTCATCGGTTGTGATTTGCTCAATAAGTAAGCGCTGAGCGGTGTCGCGGATAGTCCCATTCGGGTGATTTAGATACTCGAAGAGTTCGGGTATACTAGCCTTGCTTAGCTTTGGAGCTTTTTTGATCTCATTTGCTTGATGGCTGATACGGAAAATTCTGCCGTTATTTTCTGCTTTATGTTGGAGGTTTCTACTGGCGAGCTGCTGGCGGAGGTAGGTAGTCATGTAGGTCTTATGCTGAATGAGGCCGTTTGCCATATCGATGATCCAGAGGGTTCCATCAGGTGCTGTGTAGGCATTTACTGGACGGAACCATTCATCGGTCGAGGCGAGAAATTCTTTTTTGCCGTATAGGAAAGTGCCTTTTGGCTTATTGGTATCATCGCGGTCTATCTTGATCGCTTTTATGAGGTTGGGGCCCGGCTCGCTGACGAATGCTACATTTTTGAACTCAGCAGGGAACTGGTCTCCCCGGTAGATGGTCATGCCTGCAGCAGCGGTGCATTTTGTTATTTTTCCGTGCTCATTGAGAGAGCCTTTTCTGTATGCTCGGTTGATGCCTGGAGTTATTCTGATGGGGTATACTTCGTTACTGGTTGGTCTACTGGCGATGCTGTGTTTTGGCGAGTATTTGAGGTGTTGGCGGAAGAGGTTGGGCCTACTCTGCTCGCCTACGAGGAGGATGCTGTTAGTGTTGTAAAATAATCTGCCTGCGTCATCTTGAGTGATACCCCACTGACCTCGGAAGTTGGTTTCTTGCTTGTGCCATTTACCATCTATTTTGCGGTAGCGATATTTAGATTTGGCGTTGTAGTACCAGTTATCTCTTGCGAGGAGTAGACCGTTAGGCTTGTGCTCCGCATTGCCTCCGATGGCGTATTTAGCATCGATGAGCTCAGGCTCGCCGACTGTGGTGGTGCCATGGTCCCCACCGCGCTTGATGAAGAAGAGCTTGTCCTCGCTCACGTAGAGCAGACCGTCTGAGGTGACTGCGCAGGCACGTGGCAGGATGAGGTCATCCATGAATATGGTGACTTTATCGAGGCTTCCATCACCGGTGGTGTCCTCTAGCACTTTGATGACTCCGTTGGCTTTATTTTCATCACTAGCATCAAGATCTATCATGTACTGGGTCATTTCTACCAGCCATGCTCTACCATCGGAGTCGAATGAGAGGGCTAATGGTTGATTGATATTTTGATCTGCAATGGTCTGAATCTTGAAGCCCTCAGCGAGCTGCATGGAGCTAATAGATTCCTCTGCAGTGAGTAGTGGGGATGGTGGAATGTCAGCGGCAGGGATAGGGTCTGTCTGCGGCTGAGTGTCCTTAGAGTCACCTTGCTGAGCGAAAGCTTCTTGGCTGATGAGCAGCGAAGCTGCGATGGTGGTTGAGAGAGGGAATTTAGATGAGATGCGGCACTTCATTCTGAAATAGTTGGTGTGGGTGGTGGAACTTCTTCTGTATTATAACTAACACTATTATCTAGCACACTACACGATAAAAATTAGCCAAGTTTTATATTTTCTGTAAATATTTATAGTTAAGTACGACTACATAAAAAGGTTGTAATTATCATAAGTAATTGATATAAAAGGATTTAAGTATTTACTCTTCGGGCTTGATCGTAGGCACTCTAAATCAGTCTACTACGTCAAATAAACCGCGCCTTAAAGTGCTAGCATGTCTTATCATCGGGGGCATGAGGAGTCGCAGCGTTAGTCTCTCCAAGCTACTCGATATTTTGATTGAAATGTTTAACAGTCCATCTCGCAATAAGCAGAAAATGAATATGTTTCACGAATGGATAACCTCAAGCCGAGATCCTTCAAATTTTGTCGTGTAGTGTGAGATTTTTTAATGAAAAAAGCGACGTGTGAGATGATCTCATACGTCGCTTTTGTTTTGAACTATGTTTTCTGCTAGTCTGTTCCTAGCTAAGGGCTGCCATCGTTTCGTTTAGTAGCTCTACTGTGGTGTCCCAGCCGATACATTTATCGGTGATGGACTGGCCGTAAGTGAGGTCATTCAGTGGCTGAGGGAATGATTGGTTTCCTGCTACTAGGTGGCTCTCTAACATGGCTCCGATGATCTTATCATTTCCAGCTGCGCGTTGTTTTATGATATCGCGGTAGACGTTTGGCATGAGCTCGTGGTTTTTTTCACAGTTAGCATGTGAGGCATCGATCATGATGGCGTCACATGCTTTTTTCTTAGTGAGTGTGTCGGTGGCTTCTGCTACTTCTTTTGATCCGTAGTTAGGTCCATTGTCGCCACCGCGGAGGATGATGTGGCAGTCTGGATTACCAGAAGTGGTGACTGCTGAAGCAACGCCTTGCTCAGAGACTCCGAGGAATGTCTGCGGCTGAGTCGCGGCGTTGATAGCATTTACGGCAGCAATGAGGTCACCAGTGGTCGTGTTCTTAAAGCCGAGTGGCATGGATAGACCTGAAGCCATCTGACGGTGAGTCTGGCTCTCCGTGGTGCGGGCACCAATAGCTGACCATGAAATGAGGTCTGCGATATACTGTGGAGTAATAGGGTCTAATAGTTCAGTCGCTGTTGGGAGTCCGAGGTCGATGACTTCTCTGAGGAAGGTGCGCGCCTTGCGAAGGCCGGTAGCGATATCATCTGAGCCATCGAGCTGAGGATCCATGATGAGGCCTTTCCAGCCAACTGTGGTACGTGGCTTCTCGAAGTAGACACGCATTACAATGTAGACTTTGTCTTTCACTTCTTCAGCTAGCTTAGCGAGCTTCTCAGCGTATTCGATACCTGCCTTTGTATCATGAATAGAGCAGGGGCCTACGATGAGTAGGAAACGTGAGTCTGTACCATTGAGAATATCTCTGATAACTTTTCGTGACTCTGCCATGAAAGTTGCTTGCTCAGGCGAGCGGCTGACCTCTGCCATGAGGTCTAGTGGCGAAGGAAGTGGTATATTTTTAGTGATATGAAGGTCTGAAACTTGCATTAGTGAATGATGTTAAATATTAAATTTAGCTTAGAGTGCTGAGTCTATGTCGGCTATGATGTCATCGATGTGTTCGATGCCGATAGAGAGACGGATTAGGCCAGGGGTGATTCCGCCACTAGCTTGCTGCTCAGGATTTAGCTGTGAGTGTGTGGTAGAAGCAGGGTGGATAGCGAGTGATTTTGCATCGCCTACATTTGCAAGGTGAGTGAATAGACCAAGCTTCTCGATAAATGCCTTACCTGCATCTGCTCCTCCTTTGATTTCGAAGGTGACGACTGATCCGCCTTTTCCCGACTGGTACTTGAGGTTACGTTCGTACTCGGAGTCGTCTTCGAGTCCTGGGAATTTGACCCACTCTACTTCTGGGTGAGCCTTGAGGTGCTTGGCGACAATGAGAGCATTTTCACAATGTCTCTCCATACGGAGGTGTAGTGTCTCAATACCTTGTAGGATTTGCCATGAGTTATCAGGTGAAATACATGCACCGAGGTTTCTTAGCGGAACGGTTCTCAGACGAAGAGCGAACGCAAGTGGAGCTAGTGGTTCAGGGAGGTCATGTCCCCAGCGGAGGCCGTGGTAGGATGTGTCAGGTGTGTCGAAGAGTGGGTGCTTGCCTGCAGCCCAGTTGAATTTACCAGAGTCTATAACGATACCACCGATCGAGGTGCCATGTCCGCCGAGCCATTTTGTGAGAGAGTGTACGACGATATCTGCGCCGTGCTCAATAGGTCGACAGAGATATGGTGTGGAGAATGTTGCATCCACGATGAGTGGAAGTCCGTGCTGGTGGGCTACGTCTGAGATGGCCTCGAGGTCCATGACTTCAGAGGCTGGGTTTGAAATAGTTTCAGTGAATACGGCTCGTGTTTTATCGTCTATTGCAGCAGCGATTGCTTCAGGATCGTTCACGTCTACGAACTTCACGTTGATACCGAGAGAAGGCAGGATGTTGTCGAATTGAGTGTAGGTCCCGCCGTATAGATTAGTAGAAGAAATGATATTATCACCAGCTTGAGCAAGATTGATAATAGCGTAGAATATAGCAGAAGTTCCAGATGCTAGGGCTAGTCCACCGAGCTGATGAGCGCCTTCTAAGAGAGCTACGCGCTTCTCAAGCACATCTGTAGTAGGGTTCATCATTCTGGTGTAGATATTGCCAAGTTCTTTGAGAGCAAAGAGATTGGCAGCTTGCTCAGTAGATTCAAATACGTACGATGCAGTTCTGTAAATTGGAACAGCATGTGAATTAGTGGCTGAATCTGGCTGCTGGCCTCCGTGTAGGCATAATGTTTCTGTCTTCATGTGGATACTTTTATAAAGAATTTGCTGATGTTGAAAGGCTAGAAATCGATAAACTTTAGATTGTTCCTATTTACTAGGGTCTGGGCAGAATGAGTGATGAAGAATTTTATCACTGTCATTGGAGCTGCCGATGTGGATTCTTTTCCGCTAAGAAATGCTTATAAATAAAAAAATGCTCATTAGCTTGAACTAATGAGCATTCTAAAAGTAGATTGTTAGACGAGGTGTATCACTTCTTCTCTTCGTCTTTCTTTTTCTCAGCTGCTTTAGCTGGATCAATGAGGTCTTTTACCGTGAGCATAGGCTTACCTACCTCTGAGCGGAGAGCTTTTACTTCATCAGCTGTAATAGCATCTGCTTTGTTGCCAAAGTTTGAGCGAACGTAAGTAAGTACAGAGGCGATGTCTTCGTCAGTCATCGCTGCGTTTGCTGGCATAGCCATGTTATATTTGGCTCCTTTTACCATGATCTCACCAGTGAGTCCACGGAGCTGGATGCGGATGAGGTTTTCTGCTGGCCCATTCACCCACTCAGACTCTGCGAGAGGAGGGAATACGTTAGGGATACCTGCACCGTTTGCCTGGTGGCAAGCGAAGCACTTAGCTTGGTAGATCTCAGCCGAACCGAATGTTGGGATGATAGTGGCTGCAATGAGTGCGCTGATTGTTAGTAATTTCTTCATCATGTAAGTAGTATAGAGGTGGACTTGCCGTTCGTAAAGTGACTTTCTGTAAACTTTATTGGATAGAGGGATTTTTTAGTATTCCCTGTCTAGCATATGGTGGGCTATTTCTTCGAGTCTCGCTGCGTTTTTTCCAAATGGCTTGAGAGCACCGAGTGCCTTCTTAGTGAGACGTGCTGCTTCGGCTTTGGATGCCTCTAAGCCGATGACTGATGGGTATGTAGACTTTTCGACGGCTTCGTCTTTCCCCGCGGTCTTGCCGAGTTGTTCAGTAGTCTGGGTGACGTCTAGGATGTCATCGATGACTTGAAATGCTAGCCCAAGATTATAACCGAAGGTTTCGAGGGCTTCGAGTTTCTTAGGTGTGACGTTTGCTGTCATTCCGCCGAGCTTGAGCGAGCTTGTGAGTAGTGCAGCAGTCTTGGCTTCGTGGATCTGGATGAGTTGCTTCTTAGTGAGTGACTTTCCTTCACCTTCTAGGTCAAGAATCTGTCCACCGATGAGCTTTCTGCTGCCACCAGTGTTGGCTAGTTCGGAGACGTATTCTCTCGCGGTGTAGCGTTTGGTCGCTGGTGTCTGTGCGATGATGGTAAACGCTTCTGTGAGTAGAGCGTCACCACAGAGTACCGCCACGCCTTCGCCATACACCTTATGGCTAGTGGGTCTACCGCGGCGCAGGTCATCGTCATCCATGCATGGAAGGTCATCATGCACTAGTGAATAAGTGTGCATGATTTCTACCGCGCAGGCTGGAGCTAGAGCATTCTCGACCAAGCCACCACAGGCTTCTGCAGCTGCGAGACAGAGGATAGGACGTAGTCTTTTACCACCAGCAAAGATGCTGTAGCGCATTGCTTTGTGGATGGTGACTGGACGTACGTTTTCTCTAGGAAGTTGGCGTCTGAGCTCAGCATCAACAAGTTTTTGCTGCGCTTTTAGCCAAGATTTGAGATCTCTCATTACTTTTGCAGTGAGAGAGTTAGATGATTTCAGCGATCTGGACAGCATTGAGAGCCGCGCCTTTTCTGACTTGATCACCAACAACCCATATTGTGAGAGCATTATCGAGGACCTGGTCTTTTCTGATGCGGCCTACGAGACAGTCGTCTTTGCAAGTAGTGTCAAGAGGGACAGGGTAGATCTCTTGGTCTGGGTCATCTTTTAGCTTGATACCTGGCTGGTCTGCGAAGCATGCCTTAGCCTCTGCTACGTTCACGTCTTTATCGAATTGAGCAGTGATAGAGACTGAGTGTGAGCGGAATACAGGAACACGTACGCAAGTGCATGAGACTTTGAGATCCGGAAGGTTTAGTATTTTCTGGCTTTCAAAGAGCATCTTCTGCTCTTCCTTAGTGTATCCACCTTCGAGAAATACGTCCACGTGAGGGATCACATTAGAGGCGATCTGTGTAGGATAGCAGTTGATGTGCTCGGCTGTGATTTCTTTCCCTTCTGCGAGTAGCTTAGTCTGTGTCTCTAGCTCAGCGATGCCAGCTGCTCCACTACCTGAAACTGCCTGGTATGATGAGGCGATGATCGACTTGAGCCCGAACTTCTTGTGAAGTGGTGAGAGCGCCATTAGGGAAATAATGGTGGTGCAGTTAGGGTTCGCGATGATATTCTTAGATGCTGTCTTGGCTGCCTCTGGATTGATCTCAGGGACTACGAGTGGAACATCAGGATCCATGCGGAATGCAGATGAGTTGTCAATAACAATACAGCCAGCCATAGCTGCTGAAGGTGCGTACTCGAGTGAGATATCTCCGCCTGCTGAGAAGAGTGCCACGTCGATACCATCGAAACAATCATGGGTAAGCTCTTTAATCGTAATTTCCTCACCGCGAAATGTTCTAGTCTGACCCGCAGATCTAGCAGATGCGATTAGAGTTAGCTTGCTCATAGGGAAGTTTCTCTCTGCTAGGCAGTTGAGCATTTCTTCTCCTACAGCGCCTGTAGCGCCTACGATTGCGATGTGTTTTTCTTGATTCATTATGTGGTTATTAATTGGCGGTAGAATACTTAAATGTAGCGAGATGGCAATGCTAACCGACTCTGAGGATGAAAAATTCTTGATTATTTCTTGCCGAGTGAGAATACCTGTCTAAAGTTGTGTACGTTATTAAGGCGGTTACTTATGCCTTATAGCAAAAATTAATAATTAATTAAAAAAATATGAAACTAGTTAAAATCATCTCTATCGTAGCAGCAGCAGCAGGTATCGCTCTTTCCGCATCATGTGGATCAGCATCAGCACCTGTAAGCGTTCCATCAGTACCATCACTTGGTGGGGGTTATGTTGCTCCAGCTAAGTAATTCGTAATCACTTCGGTGATTAAGAAATTTACTAGAAGGTAAATAACCTTGTTAAGGCAAGCTTTCTATAAAGCTTGCCTTTTTTCTTGCCTATGAATCTGACTTGTTCAATATGTAGCACATAACCTACAAAACATTATGAGATTATTGAAAATTGTAACACTATTGGCCGCCGCTGCGGGATTACTTGCTAGCACCTCTTGTACTCCAGGATGCTGCACAGGTGAAGAGTTAGCTCCAGCGCTCAGACCACTTCCTAGCTTCAGCCCAGTTGAAGTTGATTACGTCAAGTAATCTGGAAGAGACTGCATTACTTTAAAGAGATAAATCTTTGCATCGATTGTGATGCAAAGATTTTTTTGTGTGTGCCCGGCAGGGCACACTGACTTGGGGGTTAAAGTCCCCTGTGGGCTCGGCAGAGAGAACCACTAGCAGACAGCAAGGTTAAGATCTTGAGATCTTGGCTGAAGGAAGCTGATAAGCAAACCATTGCCCTGATGAACAAGAACCACATAGGAGGCGCCAACATCGGATGAGAAGTCACAAATCTTCAAAGTCCAATATCTGCACGGAAGGTGTTGTCGTATATGTGGCAGGGATAAATGCGGAGGTCAGTGTGCATTACCCAGGGAGATCTGTTGCTTTGTCAACGAAGCGACTACCCGCATCAAGAGGTGCGGAGAAGGAGCAACAGAAGTCAGCCGAGAGCATAGTAGGGCGAATCGATCCGTCTGAAGGCTCGAACATAACAGAGCCAATGAATACCAAGTATGGCTAACAACGAAACAGAAGCAGACAAGAAACCTGAGATGGTAGAACCAGAACAAGAGAGCAGCGGACAGAATCCGCTAGGGTATTGCCATGGTGTTTCAAGCGTTGGGTCAAACGAGGACAATGTTCATTGCAGCAAACCTAGTCTCATTGAGGCAGTGATCGATAGAAGTAATATGTGGAAGGCTTTACGCCGCGTAAAGTCTAACAAAGGAGGGGCTGGATGCGATGGGATGACCGTCGAAGAACTCCCCCAGTGGCTCAGTGAAAACTGGTCCATGATCAAAGAAAAGCTAAGTAACGGTAGCTACCAACCACAGCCTGTAAAAGCTGTGGATATACCTAAACCCGATGGCGGAGTAAGAACCCTTGGCATCCCCACCGTGATTGATCGACTGATTCAACAAGCGATCGCTCAGGTGCTAACCCCAGTGTTCGATCCCCACTTTTCAGAAACCAGCTACGGCTTCCGAGCAGGCAAAAGTGCAAAACAAGCAGTGCGCAAAGCGCAAAGTTATCAGCATGAAGGCAAGCGATGGGTCGTAGATCTTGATCTCGAAAAGTTTTTCGACTACGTAAATCATGACATCCTCATGCAGAGTCTCCGAGTGAGAGTAAAGGACGAGACCTTGCTCAAGCTCATAGGCAAATACCTGCGAGCAGGCATCATGAAAAATGGACTCGAAAGCCAACGCCAACAAGGAACTCCACAAGGAGGACCACTCTCACCACTACTGTCTAACATCCTGTTAGATCGGTTTGATAAAGAACTATCAAAGCGAGGTCACAGCCACGTGAGATATGCCGATGACTGTAACATCTACCTGCACTCAAAGCGAGCTGCAGAACGAGTATTAACAAGCATCAGCAGATGGTTAGAGAAGCGCCTGCGGCTCAAAGTCAACCAGACCAAGAGTGCCGTAGACCGTCCATGGAAACGCAAGTTCCTAGGATTTAGCTTCACATCTAACAAGAAGGCAAAAGTTCGGATCGCACCCCAAAGCGTGAAGAGCTTCAAGGCAAAGGTAAAAGCAGAAATGCGCAGAGGAAGAGGACGAAACATCGGACGATTCATCAGCGAAACACTCAACCCCATACTAAGAGGCTGGGTGAACTACTACCGAATCACCGAATGCAAAGGCGTTTTAGATACACTGGATAGCTGGATACGAAGGCGACTCCGCAACATTCTATGGCGTCAATGGAAACGTCCACGCACTAGGCGCAAGAAGCTCATGAGCTTAGGCATCCACGAAGTCATAGCCTCCAAGACCGCTTATAACGGACACGGAGCATGGTACAACAGTGCGCTACCGCCCATGAATGTAGCCTTACCCCAGAAATACTTTGATCATAAAATGTTACTAAATCTGCAAAATGAGACAAGATACGCTGAACAGCTAGCTCTGCTGTGAACCGCCTTGCTACGGAACCGTATGGCAGGTGGTGTGAGAGGGAAGTGAGGGTGACCTCACTCCCTACTCGATCCCTAAATAAGCATTTATCTTGAAGGTTCATTTAGAATATTGAGGATGAAATACGCCACAACAAAGAATCTTAAATGAAATTACCTATTCAAGAAGTACAGTCTGAGCTGTTAGAGAACATTGATGCAGCTTCTGATGTGCATCATCCTTGGCGGGTGCTGGTGAAGGCTCCTACGGGTTCTGGTAAGTCTACTGGATTGCCTAGTATGTTGTTAGATGCTGGGGTGGAGGGTCGGATCATTGTGGTGCAGCCACGTAGGATAGCGGCTCGGATGCTGGCGCGGAGGGTGGCTGGTCTTAGAGGAAGTAGACTCGGTGGTGAGGTGGGGTATGTGGTGAGATTTGATAATACGACTTCTGCTGACTCGCGGATCGTCTATGTGACAGATGGGATTTTACAGCGTTGGCTGGCAGAGAATCCTCTGTTAGATGGACGTGATCAAATAGGAGCGATTATCTTTGATGAGTTTCATGAGCGTCGCTTGGCTATGGACATAGCTCTGGCGGATTGTCTAGAGCTGCAGGAGACACATCGGCCGGATCTGAAGGTCTGTGTGATGTCTGCGACGCTTGAGGTGGCTGGGCTGGAGGGTTATCTGGATCCATGTAGGAAAATAGAAGCGGGCGGCAGGTCGTATCCAGTGGATATTTCTTATCAGCATATGGTGGCGAAATCTAAGACGAGTCACCGCTATGGAAATAATGAAGAGCCGGTGTGGGATAAGTGTGCCCGAGCTGTGGTGGAGGCGGTAGCTGATCCGGACTGTGGAAATATTCTTATTTTCCTTCCTGGTGTGTATGAGATCCAGAAGACGGTGACTCTGCTGGAGCAGAAAAAGCTTAGCTCAAGAGCGGATGCTAATGGGGTGAAGTGGGAGATCTGTCCGCTGTATAGTTCACTGAAGCCTGAGCAGCAGGATATGGCTGTGCGAGATGGTGGTGCACCGAGGATCATTGTTTCGACGAATGTGGCGGAGACTTCGCTAACTATCCCGGGTGTGTGCACGGTGATCGATGCTGGGCTGGCGAGGATTTCAGAGTTTGATCCAGTGCGTGGGATGGATACGCTGTTCATTAAGAAAATTTCTCGAGCTGCTGCGGATCAGCGTGCTGGACGTGCGGGGCGTGTCGCTCCTGGTAAGTGTGTGAGGCTGTGGAGTGAGGCAGATCATGCCAAGCGGGCGGAGTTCGAGCTGCCTGAAGTGCGTCGGGTGGATGTGACGGAGACTGCGCTGCGGTTAAAAAATAGGGGGATAGATGAGCTGAGAGATTTTCGTTGGCTAGAAGAGCCTACAGAGGAGGGGGTGCAGCATGCGCTGAAGCTGTTAGAGGGGATAGAGGCATTGAATGGAGGGAAGATCACAGTACTGGGGAAGAGTATGGCGAGTATGCCTCTGAGCCCTCGTGAAGCACGGTTGTTACTAGCTGCTCAGAAGGAAGGTTGCTTAGCTGAGGCGGTGTTTACCATCGCGCTGATGCAGACGGTCTCTGGTGGTGGCGGCATTTTCATGAAAGGTAAGCAGAGTGGTAGGGCACAGTTTTTCTATGAGGATGATGGCACGGATTTCGCAGCAGATCACCGAGCGTATATTTCTGCTGAGGCGATGCAGTTTAACCCACAGCGTTGTACTGCGATAGGGGTCATGGCGAGGGTGGCGCGTGAGGTGCAGCAGGCATTGAAGCAGTTACAGAAGCTTAGCTCTAGGTTGGGCTGGGATGTCTCTGGTGGGGCGGATTTTTCTGACAAAGAAGAGGCGTTTAGCTGTGCGATGTTGACTGCGTATAGTGACCAAGTGGCTGTGCTAAATAGCTCAGGTAATCTCTCTTGTAGAATGACTGGCGGTAGGGCTGGTAAGGTTTCAGCTGAGAGTGTGGCGAAGCATGCTGAGCTTTTCATCGTGACGACTATGACTGAGGTGGGAGCTAAGGATGTGACGGTGCATCTGGGCGGTTGTACTGTGGTGATGTTAGGGACTGTTAGAGAGCTCAGAGGTGAGTTTTTAGAGGAGGGTAGTCAGGCGGTGTATGATGAGAAGATTCGCCGTGTGGTGAATCGTCAGCAGACGAAATATCGTGATTTAGTGATCACTTCTAAGGACTCTAACGATAAAGACATTGATCTGGATCAGGCGGCAGCTCTGCTAGCTGAGAGGGTGGCTAGTGGTGAGCTGAAGCTGAAGAGATGGGATGAGGGTATAGAGCAATGGATAGCCCGCTTGCTGAG
>CALJOJ010000002.1 GCA_937981665.1 uncultured Rubritalea sp. | reverse complement strand
TGATCATAAAATGTTACTAAATCTGCAAAATGAGACAAGATACGCTGAACAGCTAGCTCTGCTGTGAACCGCCTTGCTACGGAACCGTATGGCAGGTGGTGTGAGAGGGAAGTGAGGGTGACCTCACTCCCTACTCGATATGCTCTAGATAAGTTAGATGTGGAATAAAAAAAGCCTTACCTCAAGAGAGGTAAGGCTTAGGAATTTGATCGCTTATTATTATTTAGTTGCTTCTATGCTGAGGTAGTATGCTGTGTGTGGGCCGTCTGGAGTGTTGAAGACTGCTGATAGCTGATGCGTACCTTCAGGTAGTTGAGCTGTTAGGGTCATGAATGGCTTCGTTGGGTCCGCTATACCAGTAGTGATTTCTTTACCGTTAAGTAAGATTTTTCCTGCGCTTATATCGATAGCACGTGCTGGTATGGTGCGGAATGCTGGGCTGGTTCCCGGGACTTGTTCGCCAACTGGTGCTGATGCATTTAGCGCGAGACCGGTTGCGAGTGGGTAGCGTGAGAGTTTAAATGTGTACTCAGCTGCCTTGGTGACTTTGAGCTGCCAATAGGCTGCCCCGTCTTTGTTGATTCCTGTGAGAGTACCTTTACGAATATAGCCTTGGTTCCATGCTACAGATGCTGTGCCACCAGTGCCTACGAGGTCATGGGCTGTGAGAGCGAGGGGTTTAGGATTATCTCCGAGGTGGTAAGGTGCACCTTCAGCGAATGATTCCTTCATACTGTCCCACCACGCTTCATAGCTTTTACGCATGGTTTCTACGCGCTCAGGATATTTAGCCGCGAGGTCATTTTTTTGACCTGGATCAGTAGATATCTGATAGAGTTTTTTACCATTGAGTAGTCTCCAGTCTTGCGTCATGGTAGAGCTGTCTTTCCATTTTTTAGGATCAACAATGCGCTGCGAGTCGGTGACGATAGTGCGCTCTGGCCAGTCCTTAGCGTCTGCGTTTTCTAGCAGAGGGATGAGTGAGACTCCGTCAATAGGAAGTGTATTCTTGAGTTCGAACCCGCATGCTTCAGCAAGAGTAGGTAGGACGTCGATATGAGCGGATAGCTGGGCGATGTCTCTGCCTGTGTTCCAGCCTTTGCTAGGCCAGTGAAAGAAGAACGGTACGCGGTGACCACCTTCTAAGTTACTCCCTTTTCCTCCAGACATATTAGCATTGTGAACTTTCATCCCGCGGACTGAGCCGTTATCGGTAGTGAAGATGAAGAGGGTGTTATCTGCTGCTCCTATTTCAGTTAGCTTGGCGCGTATTTTGCCGACGTTGTCATCAATGTTCGCGATCATGCCGAAGAAGGGAGGGAGGTCACCTTCTAGGTCTTTATAAACGTCGATGTATTTCTGTGGAGCGTGGAATGGTCCGTGCGGAGCATTGGTAGCGATGTAGGCGAAAAATGGCTTCTTAGCAGTGTGTTGTTCTTCGATGAACTCGATGGCTGCATTAAAAAATACGTCAGTGCAGAAGCCTTCAGCTTTTACGAGTTTACCGTCTTCATGGTAGGTGTCGTTGAAATACGAATTATCCCAGACGTCAGGAGTCTGGCCGATTCCGCCTCCGCCGTGGGTGTAAGTTTTCTGAAATCCACGGTACTCAGGTTGGTACGGATAGCTATCTCCAAGATGCCATTTTCCAAAGATGCCAGTAACGTAGCCAGCATCTGTTAGATAGTTAGCTATGGTGGTTTCATTCGTACGCAAGAGTGAGCGGCCCATGATGGTGTGCCATGCTCCGGTTCTGTTCGTAAATCTACCAGTCAAGAGCGCTGCGCGTGTAGGTGTGCAGGTAGGGGAAACGTGGTAGTCAGTGAGGCGGAGTGACTCAGCGTGAAGCTTGTCTAGGTGAGGAGTTTTGAGGACAGGATTTCCGTGGCAAGAAAGGTCTCCGTAGCCTTGGTCATCGGTGATCACAAAAACGATGTTAGGTGGAGTCGCTCCCATGGCGGTGATATAACCAAATGCGCTAAGTGTGAAGTATAGTATTGTTTTTATCATAGTGGATGTTGTGTATCTTAATCTTTGGAGAATGTAATATGTTTTACTTAATGTAGTCAAGTGATGGCTTAGCTTCTTATTTTCGCTGGTTTTCACTTGCTCATCATGTGAGATGTATTAGCGTTGAGTATGATAAGATTTTCATTGTTCATCATGAGTTCGATAATGACTGCATCGGTAATGTCGGCCCAGGCTGATACAGTGATCCCTTTTCTTTACGAATCAGCAAGTCCATTTTCTGAGGGTTTAGCGTTGGTCAAAAAGGATGGGAAATTTGGATATATTGACAAGACTGGTAAGACGGTGATTCCATTTATCTATGATGAGGCTTCAAGTTTTTCTGATGAGGTGGCATCGGTGAAAAAAGGTGATAAGTATGGAGGGATAAATGCTGCTGGTGAAATAGTGATCGCATTTGAATACGAGAGTGCTTTTGTTTTTTCTGAGGGTCTAGCTGCTGTGACTAAGGGTGGAAGCTACGGGTATATTGATACGTTAGGTAACACAATTATTGGATTTAAGTATGAGAAGGCGTCTGCATTTTCTGAAGGGCTTGCAGCGGTGATGAAAATGGGGAAATTTGGCTATATTAATCAGACCCTGCAGTTAGTAGTGCCTCACCTCTATGATGAGGCTTTCTTCTTTAAGGAGGGAATGGCGGTAGTAGGTCAGGATGGAAACTATGGTCATATCAATGATGATGGTAAGGAGATAATCCCTCTAATCTATGATGAAGCTTATAAATTTTCTGAAGGCCTAGCTGCGACTGCAGAAGATGGAATTTACGGTTATGTGAATATGAAGGATGAAATAGTGATACCGATAATTTATTTTATAGCAGATGCGTTTTCGTCTGGTTTAGCCGCAGTGGGGAAAGATGATAAATATGGTTATGTGAACAGGAAAGGTGAGGTAGCTATCCCATTTGAGTATGATGATGCTTATGTGTTTTCTGAAGGCTTAGCTGTAGTTGGAAAAGGCGAGCTGCTAGGTTATATTGATGCTACTGGTAAAGAAGTCGTTGAGCTTATTTATGAGGCAGCGACTCCATTTTCTGAAGGGTTAGCAGCGGTTAAAAAAGACGGGAAGTTTGGTTACATTGATGCGAAGTAGGTGATGATTCAAGACTGGCGTTCTAGTTTGACAGTTTAGAAACGAGACCACATAGTAATGTAACGTTAGATTCAGTGAGTCTACACAAATCAAAAAAAATTATGGAAGAACTAAAAAACGCACTTATGGAAAAGCTCGGTCTTGATGAAGGCGGAGCTGGCTCAGCTATCGAAACAGTTGTTGATTTTATTAAAGAAAAACTACCTGAAGGAGCTCAAGGAATGGTCGACTCAGTAATGGGTGGTGAAGACGCTTCAGGCAGTGTGGTCGATAAGATCAAAGGCCTCTTCGGCGGGGAGTAATCATCATTGATTTACCGCATAAAAAAAGCCACCTATGTTTACATAGGTGGCTTTTTGTGATTTGAAAGTCAGTTAGTTCAGCTGTTATTAGCCCTTGTTCTTACGGAAAAGATTCACGTAAGGTGTTAGAATTAACTTAAGGATCTTATATAGAAGGAAGATAGCTCCTGCTGCGAGGATGACTGCGAAGAGTAAAATGGCGATGACTCCCCAGATAGGGATACTCCATTTGCTCTTGAGGAACCTGAGCTTAGGGCTACTGAGTAGGCCCATTGCCTTGAAGGTGATTCGCTGCTTTAGTGATAGCCCTGGAAGCTTAGAGAGATCCGGCATGCCGTTCGCTCCAAACATCGCTGAGAGGTCTGGCATGCCTTCCATACCAGCGATATTTGCGAATGGGTTGTCTGCTTGTTGTTTTTTCTTAGGCTTAGATTGAGGCTTTGCTTTTTTAGCTTTTTTTGAGGATATGACCTCAACGTCAGCTTCAATTGTTTTTGGCTCTTTCTTACTCATGATATTGTTAGAGGAAAGGTTACTAGCTTAGAGCTGGACAATAGTTTTCTCAGTAGTGGCATCAATGATGGCAAATTTCTCGCGGTGAAGCCCTGCATCTGTTCTGAAGATGAGGCGTCCGTTATGGCTGCGCTCTAGTTCTATGAGGATCTTAGAGTCTTCCTTCTTGAAGCGGTTGAGTACCTCAGAGTTCACAAGGATGATAAGATCCCCGTATTTGCCGTCATTTTTTTGAATCACCGTGTTGAGTCTTCTCTGGATCTCTACGGACATGGTCATGGTAGTCTTGACTCTACCTTTACCCTGACAGTAGCTACATGGCTCGTACATGGCATCTCGTAGAGACTCATTGAGTCTCTGACGGGTCATTTCCATGAGTCCGATAGGGGAGATCTGCATGACCTGAGTCTTCGCTTTGTCACGCTTTAGGCGTTCCTTCATAGCGCGGTAAACAGCCTGCTGATCTTTACGGTGACGCATGTCAATGAAGTCGACCACGACGAGCCCGCCGATGTTACGCAGACGTAGCTGACGAGCTACTTCTTCAGCAGCTTCGAGATTTGTCTCGGTGATCATTTTCTCTACATCCCGAGATCCTTTGTTTCGCCCGGTGTTCACATCGATAGCGATGAGTGCTTCTGTCTCATCAATAACGAGATAACCTCCACATGGAAGCCATACTTGGCGGTGGAAAGCTTCATCGATCTGACGCTGAACACCGATCTTCTCAAAGATAGACTGACGTGCTGGGTAGTGGATGATGCGACGCTTAGCGCGGCGAGAAACCTTACCTGCGATCTCGCGCATTAACTCGGTTGTCTCTAGGTCATCACAGATGACTTGGTCTACTTCATCTGTGAGGAAGTCTCTCGCGGTACGCTCGATAAGTCCTGGTTCTTGGAATGCGATGACTGGTGCTTTCTTAGAGTCACGCTTGTTTTCGATGTTTTCCCACTGCTCTAGAAGCATAGCGAGGTCGCGTACGAAGTGACGTGCTCGCTGACCGATAGAAACGGTACGCATGATGATGCCCATTCCTTCAGGAACTTGGAGCTTCTGCATGATACGGCGGAGGCGCTGACGCTCCTTAGGTTCATCGATTTTTCTAGAAATACCGAACTGTTCTGAGAATGGCATGAGGACGAGGTAACGACCTGCGAGTGAAATGTTAGTAGTCACACGTGGACCTTTGTTTCCGATCGGTCCTTTAGATACCTGAATGAGTATTTCTGAGCCGATAGGGTAGATGCTTGGGATGTCTTTAGAGGTGACTTTCTTCTGCTTCTTTTTTGGTCTTCCTGCACGTTGGATTTCTTCGAGTCCGCCGTCAAGTGCAGCTGGGATAGCATCCCAGAAGTGCAGGAAGGCGTTCTTTTCCATACCGATGTCTACGAACATTGCCTTGAGACCTTGTTCGATGTTTTTGACAGTTCCTTTGAATATACCACCAACTATGTTGGCTTCACCTTCACGCTCGACTTCGTATTCTTCGAGGATGTTGTGCTCCATGAGAGCCACACGGCGTTCGAGTTTCTCTGAGTTGATTACCAAGGTTACGCCTTTGGTTGGATCGGGTTCGCTATCGTTAAATCCGAATGCTTTTTTGATTTTTGTGATCATGTTTAATGTTGATTTGATTAAAATTATTGGTTGAAATTATTGGTTGAAATTATTGATTTGGGACGCTCTGAGTTGGCGTACCTGTTGGTTTTGCTGAGCCACGAGAATCGATCTCTGGAGTGATTGTTGGCTCTGGCGTATTGGTAGAATTATTTATATTAGGGTTACGTTTTGGTTTGATGATGTTTACTGAGCTAGCTTCATTTCCTGTCTCACCATCTACAAAGAGTGAATCTATGTTAGAGTCTTCAGGGATGATGGTCTCGGAGATAAGATCCAGATGACCAGCGTAAGGTTCGGTTTTCTTAGGTGTGAATTTTTTGCCGTTTTCGAGTGCGAAGATAGACTCAAAAATGAGTTTCACTAGAGGACCTGCGACTTTTCCGCCACTTCCGCCACGCTTGACAGCTACTACCACTACGTAACGAGGGTTTTCGTAAGGGGCGAATGCAGCAGTCCATGCTACGTGAGTTTTTATTCCGAGGTCGGAGGTCTGTGCAGTACCTGTCTTAGCACCGATGATCAAGCCAGGTGTATTCGGTTTAGCTCTGGCAGCGGTGCCTCCAGCAGCATTAGCAGCGAGTCTCATTCCGTAGCGGATAGTCTGTAGATGTTCTTTCTTGAGACCTTCTTGAAGGAGGTCTAATTGGTGTTCTTCTTTGTAAGATATTTCTTCACGGAGTAGTTCATTCACTGATTTGTGGATGATACGCGGTTGGTAATATTTTCCGCCATTAGCGATAGTAGAGGTGAATGATGCTACTTGGAGTGGGGTGGCCTGACTGTATCCCTGACCGATGCTCATCATGCCAGCAAATGCGTCAGTCATGGTTTCGTCAGGAAAGCGTTTCTGCCATCTGGCGCTACCTGGTACAACGCCAGCATTCTCACGAGGGAGGCGGATACCAGACTGCCTTCCGAGACCTAGCATTTGATAGGCTTCTACCATTTTACGATAGCCTATCTTGTTAGCGATGTTCATGAAGTATGGGTTACATGAGCGCTGGATAGATGGAGCTAGTGATAGTGAGCCGTGTCCACTGGTGAGCCAGCAGCCGATAGCGATGCTTCCGTAGTGAGTGTAGCCAGTGCAGTTGCATGTAGCACGGTGCATGTTGTGCTTACACCCTGCTATAGCTGCTGGGAGCTTAAAGGTGGAGCCTGGAGCGAAGTTTGAAATGGCTCGGTTAAGAAGTGGCACTGCTTTGTTTAGGCGGTATTTATCGTAGCCTTTCTGAGAGATACTTGGGTAGAAATCGTTAGGGTCGTAGTCTGGTACGGATACCATAGCGAGGACTTCGCCGTTGTTAGGATCCATGACGACTGCCGCTCCTTTGCCTACACCATAGTCTTGTAGGATGGACTCGGTGAGTTGTTGTATTCTGGCATCGATAGTGAGGTAGATGTCTGAGCCCTTTGCTGGGCGCTGGTAGTCTTTGGTGCCTAAGGTTTTTCCTTTGGCGCTCTTGACGATGGTTTTCACACCTTCGAGTCCAGTGAGTTCCTCGTTCATGGATTTCTCAATGCCGTCTTCACCGTATGGGTCGCCAATGTAGTGAAGGTAGCCCTCAGGGATGTCACCCTTACGCCATGGTCTGATAAAGCCTAGAATGTGAGAAGCTGATGCACCAAGTGGGTATTCGCGGTATGGTGCTACATCCACGTAGACACCTGGGAGATTAAGGTTCTGCTCAGCGAATACTGAAAATTCTTCGTAGGTAAGATTCTTACGGTAAACGTATGGGACGAGTCCACCATGGGTATTATAGTGAGCTTCCATCGCTTTAGAGCTATAGTCAGCATCGAGGTTGTATTCAGCGAGCTTTGGTCGGATGATCTCATTCACCATTCCTGCGATGTCAGTGCGCTCGACTTTTTGTTTAGATCCGTTTCTGTTCACGAGGATAGATCGCTTTAGAGTATTTCGGTTCTTGCCATTTTCATCTATCGTGTTGATGTAGGCCTTGTGAATTTCTGCGAGGTTGAAATAAACGATGTATGATTGCTTATTCTTAGCTAAGGTGAATCCATAGCGGTCTTTAATGTCTCCACGGGTTCCAGGCTCGCGCACTTTTACTTCTCTATTTGAGGGGATTTTCTCACGGAACTCAGCAGACCTTTCTATCTGGAAATCATAGAGACGCGTCAATAGAACTCCCGTACCTACTAGGATAAGTAGGGTAAGTAGGTATAGTCTGTATCTGTATCTTGGTGATGACATAATGATTAGTGCTTAGGTCGTTTCTTCAGTGTTGTGTCTGTTGAACTGGAAATAGCGCTTTTTTAGCCCATCGTAACGGATGGTATGATCGAAGACGGCAGCTAGCTTAAAGAGAACAAGAAAGAGAATGGGGGCGCAGAACATGGTGATGGCTGCAGAGATCCATATTTGGTAAAATACCTCTTTAGGAAATAGGAAGTCACCACGCACGATGTTGATCAGCATGTATTCTGAGACGAGGTAGAAGAAGGTGGCTAAGCCTGAGATGATCACTGATACCTGCCACACGCCTTTGCGGAAAAGAGGCTGGAAGCCTTGCATCATTACTCCCATGATCAAGAAAAGGATGATGGAGTAGCCGAAACGGATCTGATCAGCGGGGGCTGTGTAAATAGTAGGGTCGCCACCTTGTGGGCCAAGTGCATTTTGAGCATCCCAAATGAAGCCACAGACGAAGGCTAAGATCAGCATCGGTGAGAAGTCCACGGTGACTACACAGCATAAAAAGGCTAGGGGTAGTATGAGTAGACGTGCATCATAAAGACTCGTGATCGCTGGCATAAACTGCTGAAGTATGCAGGCCAGGAAGACGAGGACGAGGATGCTTATGTGGTATCGGATCACTTTTTGAGAACAAAGACGGTTTCTAAGTCCGCAAAGTTCACTGCTGGTTTCACCTGTGCTTCAGTATAGAGAGGACCTCTGGTAACATGTGTGATGGTACCAAGGGCGATGCCTTTTTCAAACAAGTTGCCTTTACCTGTAGTAATGACAGCTTGTCCTTCTTTGGCATTAGAGTCTCTGGACAGATAACGTAAGCGCAGCATTGGATTGTCTCCATTCTGGGCTCTCTGTCCACTGAGTATGCCAAACTCATGAGTGCCAGCTACCTGTGCAGATACTTGGCATGATTCATCAGTTAGCAAAATCACAGATGAGGTCTCGTCGTCTGGTCGGTCTACCTTGCCGACGAGGCCTTCAGCAGCGATCACGGCTAGCATTTCGCTAATCTCGTGATTTTCACCTCGATCAATGTGGGCAGTTTCCCACCAGCTCGAAGGTTTGCGGCGTATGATTTTTGCCGCGATAACGCGGAAAGGAGAACGTTTCTTGAATTCTAAGGCGGCTCTTAACTGGACATTTTCTTTCTCCAGTGTTCTAAGGTGCTTTATTTCAGTACTAAGTTTAATAATTTCTGTCTCCGCTAAATGTAGCTTGCTGGAGAGTGATGTTGAGTGTTCTAGTTCTTCGTCAAAAGCTCGGATTTTTGTCTCCATTGCAGAGCCGCTTTTCACAAAGGGGGAGATGATACTGTAGTAGCTTTTCTGAATCTGGCGCACACTCGACTCGCTTCTAGTCAGCGCCCATGCAGAAGCTGTTAGAAAAAGTAGTAATGTGATGAGATTGAGTGGTTTCATTTGCTAAGGCCTGTTCGAGGTCTGATAAACCTAGAGATAAGCTTTTTTCTTGATAAGGATTTTTCGCTATTATTCCATGTTTGTAACACGGCGTAGAAAGTTGATCTCTTGGAGAGCCTTGCCCGTGCCTTCAGCTACTGCACTGAGTGGATCATCCGCTACGTGGCAGGGGAGTCCAGTTTCTATGTTGAGTCGCTTATCGATCCCTTTGAGTAGAGCCCCACCACCCGCAAGAGTGAGTCCGCGGTCTACGAGGTCAGCAGCAAGTTCTGGTGGGCAGCGCTCCAGCGTGGTGCGCACGGCATCGATGATGGCAGCAAGTGGATCTGCTATAGCTTCACGGATCTCTACGGAGGAAATCTGCATCGTCTTCGGTAGTCCAGCCACGAGATCGCGACCTTTGACATCCATTGTCAGCTCTTTCGGGAGTTCGGTGGCTGAGCCCAGGCGGATCTTTATTTCCTCAGCTGTACGCTCACCGATCATGAGGTTATAAGCACGCTTCATGTAGGAAATGATAGACTCATCGAGGTCATCACCTGCAGTACGGACAGAACGGCTATAAACGATACCGGCTAGTGAGATGAGCGCCACCTCAGTAGTGCCACCACCGATGTCCACGATCATACAGCCAGAAGCTTCCTGAACCGGAAGACCCACACCGATAGCAGCAGCCATCGGCTCTTCGATGAGGTAGACCTCACGAGCTCCAGCTTGCTCAGCACTCTCACGTACCGCACGGCGTTCCACCTCAGTGATGCCAGACGGGATAGCGATGACTACACGTGGATTCGAGCGCTTGTTGCTATTTGCTTTTTTAATGAAATGTCTCAGCATCGCTTCGGTGACCTCGAAGTCAGCGATCACGCCATCCTTCAGCGGACGGATAGCAATGATGTCTCCCGGAGTTCTTCCGAGCATACGCTTAGCATCGTCACCCACAGCGAGAACGATGTTGGTGCCTGCTTTTACTGCAACTACCGATGGTTCACGGAGTACGATGCCTTGGTCTTTCACGATGACAAGGGTATTAGCGGTTCCGAGATCAATGCCGATGTCGTTAGCGAACCAGCGACCGAGTAATTTGGTAAACATGGATGGGTATTAGATAAAAATTTATAGTTAGGAAATGTAAGTACTCACACAGTTGCGTTACGAGGTCTAAAAAAAAGCATATCTTGCAGCATTCCGCATTATAATGCCTCGCACGCGCGAGTGCTTGAACTATTGCTCTATGAAGTCAAAAGGTCAAGTCGGATATTGCTCTAATAAGGGGAAATGAACTTAGCGGTAAATTATTGGCTGATGACGCTTGCCACCTTGGATGAGTTATGGTGAATTGTCCACGTAATGGCGTACACAGAATACAAGGCATTTGAACTCATAGAATCAGCTTTCGAGCGAGGTAGGCTGGGTCATGCATTCATCATTTCTGGGACTAAGCACGCTGGGGTGGAGTCACTGACCACGCGGATTGTAAATCTCATCAACCGCGATGATGCCGCTGATGAAGTAGATTCTGCGGACGGAGGGTTTGACCTCTTCGGCGAGGCAGCAGGCGGGGAGAAGGCGCCAGAGCCTGAGGCTGAAAATTTAGCAGAACTCGAAGGCGAGCTCGTCCGCATCGTCCGGCCGATGATGAAGTCCAGAATCATCTCCGTGGATGCCGTCCGTGAACTAGAGAAAACCATGTTCGTGTCCGTGCCTAAGGGGAAATACAAGGTAGGTATCATCGTCGATGCAGACCGGATGCGCACGGAAGCCGCAAATGCCTTCCTGAAAACCCTCGAAGAGCCACCAGATGGTTCTATTTTATTCTTACTCACACCTAGCCCAGAGAGGCTACTGACCACCATATTGTCTCGCTGTGTGAACATCCCGCTTATCGCAGAGAATGACCAGCGAGAAGAGCTAGAGGGAGAGCCAGAAATGCTCAACGTACTCATGCGAAATGGCAAACTAGGCTTCAGCTCAGTCCCGCGAGCACTCACCATTAAGTCAGAGTTCGCCAGCATCCTAAACAAGCGCAAGCTAGCCATTGGCAAGATCCATGACGCCTCGCTAAAGGAAGAGCAGAGCCACTACAAGAACACCACCGATGGGGAATGGCTTAAAGACCGAGAAAAGCACTATGATGCACTCGTCAACAGTGACTACCTCTTTGAGCGATCCAAGTTCATCGACCTCCTTATCCTCTGGTTCGGTGACTTAGTGAGAGTGAAGACTGGAGCACCTAGATTAGATTTCAAAAAGCACGAAAAGACCATGCTTGAGGCCGTAGAGAGTGAATCTCTCGAGTCCCTCCTTCAGCGGATGGATGCGATGGAGGAATTACGCGGACTTTTCGAGACAAATGCTAGTGAAGCACTAGCGCTCGAAGTTTGTTTCCTCAAGGCCTTTGCTTAAGTTTCTAGAGCTTACAAAAGGTGGGGTTTTATCTCTGAAAAATAATAACAAAAAATAGTTGCAAACTGCTGAGGATTCGTTAGGTTTCGCCCGAAGAAAAAGCCGAGGTGGCGGAATTGGTAGACGCGCCTGATTTAGGTTCAGGTGTCTTAGGACGTGCAAGTTCGATTCTTGTCCTCGGTATTTCTTCTTCTAAAAAAGCTCTTCATCACGAAGAGCTTTTTTGTGTCTGGAAATATGACTAGTTTTATTCATAACTGTCAGCTGGTGTCTAGTGATGGGTTGATTTGGAAAATATGGTGAGTTTGTAATGCACTGGAAAGTAAAACGCTCAGCTACTGAAGTAACTGAACGTGGTCTAAATTTATCTATAGGTAGGGTCTAAGACTGCAGCTTATCTCTCAGGAGCTCTTGGAAGGCGATGGTGTCTGCATCAGTCACCTTGTACCCAGGCTCTTGTGGGTCAACATTGAGTTTACCCATTTGATCAATTCCCCAGGTGGCTTTCATGCCATCAGTGAATACGACACTTCCACTGGCGAGATAGCCAGGGCGGACGATTTTATCTACCGTGGCATCTACGTATTCTTGAGGAACGAGCTTTTCTTTCGTCTCTTCTGGTTTCTTCGGCTCCGGCTCATCTGGAGAGATGAGTTCGATCCCTAAATCAATCAGTGTAAAGCGAGTGTCTAGGTAGGTGACGGATGGGCTAATACCGAAATCAGAGTTGATTTTTCTCTGAATGTTGGCTAGCTGATCGCCTTCACTCGCCCAGACTTTGATCTGTTCTACTTGTACTGGAGTCAGATCTTTTGCGCTAAACATGGTTGATTATATTGGGAGAAGATTAGAGTTCTTTTGCTGCAGTAACTACGTCAGCCGCAGTCATGCCGAGCTCTTCCATGACAACATTTCCTGGAGCGGAAATACCGAAACGGTCGATGCCGAGAACTTTGCCTTCTGTGCCAACGTACTTCCACCAGAGGCCAGATACACCAGCTTCGATAGCGAGACGCGCAGTGCAGCCACAAGGAAGAACACTCTTCTTATAGTCACAGCTCTGACGGTCAAATCTCTCAAGACATGGCATGGAAACAACGCGGACGCCGTCACCGAGTTCCTTAGCTGCGTTCACTATGTGATCTAGCTCAGAACCTGAAGCCATAAGGATAACCTTAAGCTCACCAGTCTCTTTCTTAAGCACGTAACCGCCTTTGAGAGCTCCTTCACGTCTAACAGATGCTGGAACGTCTGTGTGGTTACCCACTTTCTGACGGGTGAGGATGAGAGCGGTAGGGCCGTCATTTCTCTCGATAGCACCTGCCCATGCTGCTGCTACTTCTTCAGGATCTCCTGGGCGGTACACATCAAGACCAGGAATGACACGGAGGCCACTCACTGTCTCTACTGGCTGGTGAGTAGGCCCGTCTTCACCGACACCTACTGAGTCATGTGTGAAGATGTAGTTTACCGGAAGCTTAGCGAGTGCTGCTAGTCTGATAGATGGTCTGAGGTAGTCAGCGAATACACAGAATGTAGCGCCACTTGTACGGAATAGACCATCGTATGCGATACCATTACAGATAGCGCCCATTGCGTGCTCACGGATACCGTACCAGAGGTTTCTTCCTGCGCTGTTGTCAGGCTTGAAGTCTCCACCGTCCTTGATGTAGTTCTTAGTGGAACCGTAAAGGTCTGCTGAGCCAGTGATCATCTGTGGAACCTGCTGAGCAAGTGCATTAATGATTACCCCACCAGTACCGCGTGTCGCGTCTGCGTAGTCTGCGTCAAATTCTGGGATGTTAGCGAGGAGTGCTTCAGCAGACTCATCATTGCCACCAGATGCGAGCTGCTTAGCTAGCTCTGGGTTAGCTGCTGACCATGCTTCGAAAGTTTTCTGCCACTCAGCGTGAGCTGCTGCCTTAGCAGTTGCTTGCTCAGCGAAGTATGCTTTTACTTCGTCAGAAACGAAGAAGCCAGAAGTAGGGATGCCCATGCCTTCTTTTGCTGATTCAGCGAAGTTTGCTCCACCTTCACCGTGACCCTTAGCGGTACCAGCTACTTCAGGGATTCCCTTAGCGATTGTAGTCTTAGCGATGATTACAGTCGGCTTACCGTTTGTGTTCGCCTTTGATGTATTTACTGCGTCCGCTACTGCTGCTACATCGTGACCATCGATCACGACAGCATTCCAGCCTTGTGACTCGAAGTACTTCTGTGACTGCACTCCTTGAGTGACGTCAGCCATAGCATCGAGGGTTACGTCGTTGCTATCATAGATGAGAGTAAGATTATCGAGCTTGTTGTGACCTGCAAATTCTATTGCTTCACGAGCCACACCTTCTTGGATACATCCGTCACCAGCGAGGGCGACGATGTTGTGGTTGAAAATCTTATGTTCAGGTGTGTTGTATACTGCTGCTGCGCGCTTACCACTGATGGCGAAACCGACTGCATTTCCTATTCCCTGACCGAGTGGTCCAGTAGTAGCTTCTACTCCAGGAGTCTCATCGAACTCTGGGTGACCAGGAGTGATGGAGTGGAGCTTACGGAAGTCTTTTACGTCCTGGAGTGAAACTGCGTATCCGCTGAGGTGGAGCCAGCTATAGATAAACATAGATCCGTGGCCTGCTGAGAGGATGAAACGGTCTCTGTTTAGCCATTTTGGTGCTGCTGGGTTGAAGTTAAGCGCTTCACCGAAAAGTACTGCTCCGATCTCTGCACAACCAAGTGGAAGGCCGAGGTGGCCAGATGAACAAGCGTGAACTGCATCAATCGCAAGTCCGCGTGCTTCGTCCGCTGCTTTATTAAGGATGTTTTTATTCATATATGTTGGGAAACATCTAGCATAGACTCACGTCCTACAAGTCACAAATACTCAAATTTGGCTTTTTAGACGGTAAATTGTGTCAGTATTGCTTAATCTCAAAGTATGTTGATGGCTGTATTACAATCTTTCATGGTTATTATGATTTAGAATATTCTATTAGTGATAACCTCCGCCAACCTAAATTAGTTGAATTAAATACTTCTTATTTATCTCTCTAACAGATTAGAAGTGGGCATGAACTATCGGACGTACACCAAGGGAGGCAATTTATTTTAGCCATTGAGCATCAGCAGAAGATAGTCAAAAGAGAAGTAGGTGTGCCCAAGCTTAAAAATGCCATAGATTGGGAAGCTTTCCGTCCAGTTCTTGAGGAGGTGACAGGCTACAATGTCAAAGACTGAAGCAAAGGAGGTAATCCCCCGTTTGACCCATTGCTAATGTTTAAAATACTAATTATCCAATTCTATCACGGCTTGAGTGACGAATCTACTGAGATTCAAATCGGAGATCGGATCAGCTTTCAGAGTTTTTTAGATCTTCAAATGGGCGATGATATTCCAGATGGTAATACCATTTGGGACTTCAAGGAATTGATTGAAAAAGGTGGTCGCGATGGAAGCAACAAGTTATTTGTGAAGTTCCATGAGATTATAGATCAGCAGAACTTGATAGAAAAAGAAAGTAGCGTAAAAGTGCCTCAAAAAGACTCTGATGCGAGTAGGACTGAAGAGAGCGAAACAACCCAATGTTTTTTGTAATTTAACCTACAATATGGAACGAAGCTATACTTAGGTTTATTCTTTTGCCCGAAGGGTCGTATTTTGAACATCTAAGCTTTGCTTGCAAACTTTCAAATCTAATCACAGAATCAGCAATATCGGGAGTTTTCAGAAGTTCCCTTTAATCGATTAAATCTTTTAGATAGGAGGGGATATGTGCTACGCTGTTTAAACAATACATTATTATTTATGAAATTCTTTATTAATCTCAATGAAGCCTTCATTTCTGGGGGGCTAGGTCTGGCTCTCAGTGGTGCAGTTTTTGCTGTGCCGCAAGGTTTAGTGGAGTCTCTAGGTGATGAAGACTTCCAGCGGCGTGAAGCTGCGCAGAAGGAACTCTCGACATGGACTAAGGGGAGAGGGAAAGAGACTTTCAATAAACTGAAAGAACTGAAGCAATCCAGCAATTCACCTGAAGTGAAAATGAGGTTGGAGACGGTGTTGGATGAAATGGTTATCCCCGAGCCGATCGCAGGAACGCGTGGGTTTATAGGTATCAGTATGGATCCGATGTTAGGATCTGTTAGAGTGCGTTCTGTTCATCCAGGTACTCCAGCAGAGAAAAAGGGACTTAAAGTAGGTGATGAAATCATTGGACTAGATGGTAAAGACCTGACGCTATTGAACACTGAAATAATGGAGGCTAGTGAATTTCTGGGAAACTATGTGAAGAATAAGAATGCGGGCGATAAGTTAGATCTTAAAGTTAGACGTGGTGAACAAGTGCTAGAAATTAAGCTGAAGCTTGGGGATTACGATCAGCTGATGGGGCAGATTAATCCAATGCAGAACCGAGTGTTCCCACCGGGGGCGCAATTAAAACAGTTTAGACAAATGCAAGTTCAGCCTAATTTACCACAGCTTAATATAATGCCTAATGCTGGCCTCGAGGGAATGAAGCTGCAGTTAGATTTTGGAGATGGTGAGCAGCTAGAGATGCTACTGGAGCAACAAGACAAGATAGTCAAGGAACTGCAGAAAAAACTCAATGAGCAACGGAATCGAGATTTAGATGGGGCAAAACTGCTGCGGGAAAATTTCGAGAAAGATCTTCTGAAGATGGCTCAAGAACAAGGCGGTAATGATAAGAAAAGAGCTGATGAACTACTCCAGCAGCTAAAGGGGAAAGGTCAGCCTGAGTTGCCAGAAAAGCCTCACGCAGAAGATTAGTCACGGCCTGCTCAGCCTGAGTAAGGCTTAAGTTTGGGTTATTGATATTCTAAATGTCGCGCGTTTTTAGCCAGAGTGTTTATAGCATCTCTGGCGTGATGACGTACTTGGCGCTACAGCGTGGACAGCTTACTTCTAGTGCAGGATCTCCCTGAAAAAGGTCTTCCTTATTATCCTTCCATGAGCTGAGTGCGGGTAAAATTTTCTCTACGCTACAGCCACAGTTAAAGCGGAACTTACGTGTTTCTAGCACTTTAGTCTGCTGAGTTTCAGTGATTTTTTCTACGTCTTCCTTAGTGAGACTTTCTAGCCATTCTAGGTCAGCATCAGGCTGGGCCGCGAGTAGGACAAAGTTCTCGTCATCGAGTCTGAATGCTCTCGCTGGTCGTTGCTCGCTTTGTAGATAATATGTTTCTATCCAGCGTAGTGGGTCTTCTGAGTCTAGCTCCACATGAGATCTTCTACCTTCAGTATTCTTCACCATCGTCTGGGAGTAGAGTACACTGCGTGCTGGCTCTTTGACATTCTCAGTGAAAAGTGTGCCAGTGATATTCTCATAGAGTGAGCTGCCAGTGACAAAGAAATTGACCCGAGGTGCGCGTAAGTTAATAGTCAGAGCCAATGACTCAGCCCATGGTCTAGCTACGAGGTGAAGAGTGAGAACTGCCATTAGATCTTTTAGCTTCTGGTCCAGGTCTCCTTTGTGGCGGAGTTTCTGCTCCATCAGGTGGATGTAGTAGTCCGTGTAGATAGGGGTGAACTGAGCGCGGATCATGAGCACGTTTTTATAGCGCACGAAGATGGATTCCACTTTAGTGAATTCATCTACAGAAAAGTTTTCGTTATTTTCTGGTTGCTCGGGTGTTGATGTCTCGTCGCTCATATTGATACTCAGGTTGTAGTTCTACTGGTTAGCTGTCTATAAGCAGAGGATTGAGGTTTGTGAAGTTTTTTAGCGTAATGAAACGCGAGGAAGAGAAACATTCCCGACACCTCTATCAAGAAATGCCGGGAACATCTATTATCTAACCCAAGAGAACTTCTGAAAAATCTCGATATTGCTGATTCTGTTTTTGATTTTAAAGTTTGCAAGCAAAGCTTGTATGTTCAAAATACGAGCCTTCTGGCATTAGAATAAACCTACGTATAGGCTTCGTTCTATATTTGAAAGGGATACTTATCCCATTTAAATATGTATCTGACTCTACTTGTTTCATTCTATTGCATCAACATCGCTAGTTTCCAGAAGTCGCCCAAGTGATTTATTTAATTGAGAATAGAGATTTCTCTTGGTTTGGCTTCTTCATGCTTACTCACTTTGAGTATGAGTACTGCGTTTTCGAAGCTTGCTATCGAGTCTGCGCTATTCAGGTCTGAGTGGAGGTCTAGCTCTAGCTCGTAGTTTTCAGGTTTTGCGGATTGGTTGATCAGTTGCCAGTCTTCAGGGATTTCTTGATTTCTGGTTGCTGAGATCTTCAGCGAGTCTCGCTCTGAGGTAAGTTTGATGTCTTCCTTTTTTACTCCAGGGAGGTCGATGGCTATAGTTGCTCCAGTCTCTGTAGTGGATACTTTGTAATTTGGTTTCACTGTCATGGTGTTATTAAATGGTTGTTTATGATTTGGTGTTACTTGATTTCGATCGACTTTGACTCTGCTTCTGCGGTCTCTGTTCTAGGTAGAGTGATCTCTAAGATACCGTGCTCAAGCTTGGCTGAAATATCACTTATCTCTACTTCATCACCTAGTGCTAGCTTGAGAGTTTTCAGCCCTCTCGTTTCATTCATGGCTTTCAGAGTGAGTGATTGTTCCTCGAATTGGAGGCTGATATCTTCCTTAGCATAGCCGGGTAGATCCACTCTAGCTGACCACCCTTTATCAGTGGAGAAGAGTTGATGTTTAGAGTTAGGGTAGCCTGCGAAGAGCTGGTCCACTTCGGTTTCAAATGCGCTTATTCCTGTGTAGAGCATTTCGTTTAGTTCACTGAGAAGTCCGAGACTTAATGGTAGTGTATGTTTCATCGTTGATTTATTTGTAAGTTGTTCTACCTACATAATTGCAACTTGAGTGCCAAATACCTAATTACTCGTCATTCACGTTTAAAATCAATGACTTGTGTTTTTTTGTGGAGATTTTTGACCTTACCCAAACGAGTCAGTTTAGGTAGGTTTGGGACAAAATAAGGAGACAAAATGTCGCAGGTGACTACTTAAGTTTTTTTCGACGTAGTACTTCTTTGACTGCAGCGTGGCAGTTGATGAGATCGTGGCCAGTTTCATAACCAACTGCAGCTGCAACTACATCAGTCGCTGTTGAGGTGATGTTTTTCATGTTGCTCATTTTTAACGTGCGTTATAGCTGAAATTTAAACCCTGTTAATCCTATTATGCGGGTTTTTTGCGCTAAGATGAATGAGTGAGGTCTAGCTCTTGAGTAGTCCACGGTTACTCCAGAGGTAGTTCCACCCTGAGATGACAGTGAGTATGACTGCTCCCCAGAGAGTAATAGGTAGTAGGTAGCTTTCTGGATTTGCTAGGTTAAGAAAGAGCTCTGTGAAGGCGTTATGGTTCTCAAATTCTCTGAAAGAAATATAGACGAGACCGGTGATGATGAAGCTTAGCTGGAAGGTAGTTTTCCATTTACCGAGATTATCTGCAGCGATTACGACGCCTTGCTCTACTGCGATCTGCCTTAGACCAGTGACGATGAACTCTCTGCCTATGATGACGCAGGTGACCCATACTGGGCAAAGACCTTTGCCGAGTAAGTTAGAACTAAGGTAAATAAAGCCAGCGGCTACGA
Source organism: uncultured Rubritalea sp. (assembly GCA_937981665.1). Classification (GTDB taxonomy): domain Bacteria; phylum Verrucomicrobiota; class Verrucomicrobiia; order Verrucomicrobiales; family Akkermansiaceae; genus Rubritalea. The sequence continues at coordinate 16,798 of CALJOJ010000002.1, read as the reverse complement.
GTATCTTATCCGCGAGTGGGTCTAACAGCTTTCCTAGTGAAGTAACGAGATCTAGCTTGCGCGCGAAGTAGCCGTCTAGCCAATCAGATGCTGCAGCTACTACGAAACTAAAAAGCGCGAGCATGTTTGCCCAAGGTTGCTGCATCGTTATGGCGGCGATGAAAATGGCGGTAAGGAAGAGCCTAAAGCTGGTGATGGAGTTTGGAATGTTCACGTTGTCTAACGGTAGTGTGCATGAACCGTGGCGCTAGGGCAACTTGTTGTTACAGAAAAATGATAGTTTTTTATAAAGGGAAACTCTAGTAACTGGTGAGGCTGAGGATGTGATAAAATAATGTCAAATAATTTCCTTATTAAACAGTTATCTACTTGGAATAAAATAGTTGCATCCCATTTCAAGATAAAGTATAAATTCTATGTGTTCAGAGCTGATGCTCTAGGTGTTATGTATTTTATTATTAATGCTACAATAAAAACTGTATGAAAAAACTATCAATTCTTTTAAGTGCTTTATTAATGAGTGGAGTCCTCGCGACTGCAACAGAACCTACAGATGTGCGTTCATGGAAGTCTACTGACGGTAGAACTATCTTGGGGAGAGCTACTGCCCTAACAGGTGATACGGTTACAATCGTTTTGACTAGTAATAAAACGGTGAGTTTTTCGATCTCTAAGTTAGAGCTCTCTCATCAGATGTATGTTAAAGACCATTTCGCTGTTACGGAAGAAGCCGCGACAAAAATAGCTGATGCTCCGGCTGCTGATAATAAGGGGAAGGCGACGAAAGACAAAAACGGCAAGAAGGGTAGAAAAGGCGGAGGTGGCTTGTCTTCTGAAAAGCAAGATTCCTCGGAAGGGTCATTTTATTACTACCATGTTCCTAGTACTGCACCAGCTAGTGATAGACAAGCGATCTTCTGGAGCGGAGCGAAGGCTGCCACGGGTATAGATATTAGTCGGTATTCTTTAGCTGCTGAGCTTACTGGAATGACGATTGTTGCTTGCGGTAATTCTAATAATCATGGGACAAGCAATGGTTCAAACTCAGATAATATGAAGCGTAACATTGAACATTCTATGGAAAAGCTGAAAATTAGTGCGAAGAGGCTGTTCTTCGCTGGTTCATCTGGAGGAGGTCAGCGTTCTTTACAGAATGCTGATAAATTTAAGAGTGCAGGAGGGATGCCTATTGTGGCATATATAGGATCTACTTCTCCAAGTAAGGGGTACTACTATGCCATAGGAGGGGCTTATGATTTTAATCGCTTTGCTACTGCTGGTATTGCCAAAAAATTGGGTGATACTGCGATCCATACTATCGTGCCAGGTGGTCACGGTAATAAGGATTCTTATAGTTTAAATGATGGTTGTATCTGGCTGTATACTTGTAATGCTTATCTGAAGAAGACTGCTGGTTCTGATGAGTTGAGCGGATTTGAAGATAGATTTTATGACTATTTAACTACGGAACTCAGTGATGAGCCTTGGAGAGCATACTACTGGACTAATCATTTATTGAATACTTGTAAGATGAAGGGGAGTAATCATTCAAAATTTGAAACTCTTCATAGTACTTTAGAGGCAGATCCGAAAAATATTCTCTATCTTGAAGGTAGGGAAGCTCTGGAGAAACTTTCTGAGAAATACATGGCGGATGTTTCGCTTGGATCTGTGATGGGTAAGAGTAATAAAGAGGTAAATAAGGCAGCTGCGAAGTTTGTAGAGAAGTATGGTGAGATACCTAGATTGAAGCAGATCGGTATGGATCTTCAGAAAAAGACCGATAAATTAGGGGCTAAGTAAGACTCTTAGATTTATTCTTTCTATGAATGATGACAGTCTTTATCTTAAATTTAGATAAGTTGTCGTTGCCATGATGGGGACTTTATAGATAATGCTGTCACGAAGTGAGGGTGATTCCGCCATCACGAACTATAAACATTTATGAGTAAAAGTGACTTTGGCTTAATTGGCCTAGCAGTAATGGGACAGAACTTAGTTCTCAATGTCGAGAGCAGAGGGTTCCAGGTATCCGTGTATAACCGTACAACTTCAGTGACTGATGCATTTATCGCTGAAAACCCTGGTAAGAAACTTGTAGGTTCTGAGACTCTAGAAGAGTTCGTTCAGAGTCTGGCTACACCACGTAAGATCCAGATCATGGTAAAGGCTGGTGGACCTGTGGATGCAGTGATCGAGTCACTCATCCCGCTTCTTGATCCTGATGACATTATCATTGACGGTGGTAACACACTCTACACAGACACTGAGCGCAGAGAGAAGTATCTTTCTGAGAAAGGCTTCCGTTTCATCGGAGCTGGTGTATCTGGTGGAGAAGAAGGCGCACTTAAAGGCCCTTCTATCATGCCTGGTGGTCCAGAAAGCACATGGGAGATCATGCAGCCAATCTTCGAGGCTATCTCAGCTAAGGTAGACGGCGTGCCATGTGTAACGCACATCGGTGAAGGTGGCGCAGGTCACTTCGTCAAGATGGTGCACAATGGCATCGAGTACGGTGACATGCAGCTCATCTGTGAGGCATACAATATTTTCAAAGCAGCTGGATTCAGTAATGAAGAGCAGGCGGCAATCTTCGCAGACTGGAATGAGGGTGACCTTGAGTCATTCCTTATCGAGATCACTGCAAATATCTTCAAGCAGAAAGATCCTGAAACAGGAACTGACATTGTTGATCTTATTGTAGATAAAGCAGGTCAAAAGGGAACTGGTCGCTGGACAGTGATGGGTTCTGTAGAGCAGGCAGTGCCGTTCTCAACAATCGCAGGATCAGTTGAAGCTCGTATTCTTTCTTCACTCAGAGACCAGCGTAAGGTGGCTTCTGGTATCCTTCAGGGACCTAATAACTGGGACTTCGAGCTTAAGGGGATGACTAAGGGAGATCTTGTGAAGAAGGTGCGTAATGCGCTCTACGCTTCTAAGATCGTTTCATACGCTCAGGGTCTTGATCTCATTTCTAAGGTAGGAGCTGACAAGGGCTGGGATCTTGATCTCGGTGCGATCGCTCGTATCTGGAGAGGTGGATGTATCATCCGCGCACGTTTCCTTAACCGTATCACTGAAGCTTACGAAGGTGCTAATAAGCCGACTAACCTCATGCTCGCTCCATTCTTTACAGAGGTTCTTAACTCTGGACAACAGGACTGGCGTGAAGTTGTAGCTCTTGCTGCGACTAATGGAATCCCAGTTCCATCATTCGGTGGTTCACTCAGCTACTATGATGCATACCGCGCGGAGAGACTTCCTGCGAACTTGCTTCAGGCACAGCGTGACTTTTTCGGAGCTCACACTTATGAGCGCGTAGATAAGCCAGAAGGTGAGTTCTTCCACACTGAAGACTGGCCAGATCTTATCTCATAATCTGAGATAGAAATTTGATATTATTATCCGTCTTGGAGCATTTGCATCAAGGCGGATTTTTTTGTTAGAAGAGGTGAGCTAGGAGTATTATGTCCCGCAGAATGTCTGAGTCACGCGCTCGTTTTCGAGTGGTGGTGTTTCTAAATCCTGATCACTTGGGTTCTCTGTGAATGGTGTTTTCCACGCTTTATGGAGTCGCTGGAAAAGGGAATAGTCACCCTGGTAGGCTCCTTGGATAGCGGCTTCTATCTGATGATTACGTGGGATAAGTACTGGGTTGATTTCACGCATGGCGGGAATTTTATCAGCATCGATGTGTAGTTTCCACTGGCTAAGCCAATGTTTGGCGGCTTCAGCGTCGAGATAGAGATCAGTGAGTTCACTTGGCTCTATTTCTTGACTAGCTAGTTGAGTAAGTTTTCTGAAGAAGAGCGTGTAGTCCACTTGTTGATCAGCTAGGACACTGAGTGATTCTTGGATGAACTCGGCTGGAGTTTCTGCACGCAGGGCGAACTTTGCTTTGTAGAGACCATTGTAATGCGCGATGAATTGTTTGGAAAAAGTGTCGAGTGATTTCTCCGCGATTTCGGTTGCCAGAGTTTCGTCTGGATCAATGATTGGCAATAGAGCTTCGGCGAGTCGAGTAAGGTTCCAATGTGCGATGGGAGCTTGATTTCCCCATGCGTAGCGAGCATCACGATCTATCGCGCTAAAAACACAACCCGGGTGAAAATTATCCATAAAAGCGCAAGGTCCGTAGTCGATTGTTTCGCCGGAGATAGAACAGTTATCAGTATTCATTACGCCATGAATGAAGCCTAAGCCCATCCACTGTGCTACTAGGCTAGCTTGGACAGAGATGACATTCTCTAATAAAGTGACCGCAGAGTTTTTACTGTTATCTTTACTTTGGAAATGTCGCTGTAGGGCATATTCTGTTAGAGTGGTGAGTCCCTCGGTGTCCTTTCTCGCTGCGAAATATTGAAATGTCCCAATTCGGAGATGACTCGATGCTACACGGGTGAAGATGCCTCCAGCGATTGGCTTTTCTCGTATTAAATTTTCGCCAGATCTGACGGCAGCAAGAGCTCGCGTGGTCGGGACGCCAAGCGCATACATGGCTTCGCTCATCAGATACTCGCGGATCACTGGTCCGAGGGCTGACTTACCATCACCATTTCTTGAAAAGGGAGTTCTGCCAGAGCCTTTAAGCTGGATGTCTTTATGTTGTTTAGACTCATCTAACACCTCGCCTAATAAGCAAGCTCTGCCATCGCCAAGCTGTGGGGAAAACCCACCGAACTGATGACCTGAGTATGCTTGGGCTAGTGGCTCAGATCCATCAGTGATTTGCTGGCCAGAAAGCACAGCGAGACCTTCTTCTGAACGTAGCCAAGCAGGATCTATCCCAAGCTCAAGAGCCAACTCATCATTGACCTCGATTAGAGTAGGGTTCGGAGCAGGAGTAGGATTGACGCGTTCATAGAAACGTGCGGGGAGCTTACTGTAGGTATTGGAAAAGGGTATCATTGCTTGTAGTAGAAAGAAGACTGGAATGAAGTGTTGATGAATAGATCATAGCGGTTAGTATTAGTGAGAGTAAATACTTAAGAAGAACTCTTAATATTAATATTCAAGATACGAAAAAATGATGAGAAATATTATACTAATTATGATGACGGCTGCGATGAGCTCATTACTTGTCGCTGAGGAAACTAAGAGTTTGGATAATCCTAAAGGCAAGGTGTTTGTCTATAAAGGAGAGGGTAAGACAGCGCGTGAGATAGAGATTTTTTTCCCAGAGGGGCATGATCCTGCTACGAAGGCTGTTCCTGCTATTATCATGTTTCATGGGGGTGCTTGGCATGGAGGAGTTAGGGGGCAGTTCAGTAATCTGTGCCATTATTTTTCTACAAGGGGCTTAGTCGCTGCTACGGTGACTTATAAATTAGCTAAAAAAGGTGGAGCTAAAGGCCCAGAATCTAAGAAGCGTGTCTGTATAACGGATGCCAAAAGTGCGATTCGCTGGTATAAGCAGAATGCGAAAATACTAGGAATAGATCCAGCGAAGATCATAGGTGGCGGCGGCTCTGCTGGTGGCCATATCTGCATGTTGGCTACGACCAATCCTGGATTAGATGATCCCAAGGATTCTAAGGAATTCGATACCTCTGTAGCTGCGTATTTATTATTTAATCCAGCTCTTAGTGCTTCAGATTCTAAGGATTCGGAAGTCGACGTTGTGTATCACCTTAAGGAGGACTTTTCACCAGCGATTGTGTTTTTTGGAGACCAGGACAAGTGGTTTAAAAAGGGGTGGAAAGCGGCGACTAAGAAGATAGCGTCACTTGAGCTTAATGACTCTGTGAAGGTGAGGATAGCCGATGGGCAGGGACATAGTTTCTTTAATAAGGAACCATGGGCAGGTGTCACTTATATCGAATCCGATAAATTTTTAAAATCTCTAGGTTATATCGAAGGCGAGCCTACGCTGAAAAATCCTGTAACAGGAGAAAAACTCAGAGATGGTCAGTAGATTGAGAATTGGTATTTAATTTATGCTACAAAAAAAGATCTCTCTAATGCTTGTTGCATTGAGAGCTTTTTCTAGAAATTGTATTGAGCTAACTGATTAGCTTTTTGCTTTTGTTGCTGCACTTATTGAGTAACCAGTGGTCTTGATAGCTTCTAGGATCTTAGCTTCAGAAGTTTTTTCAGTATCGATGGTTACTGTAGCGTGGCCTGACTTGTGACATACTGAGCCTACTGTGCAGCCTTCAATAGTGTTGAGTGCTGTAGTAAGCTTTGTGGAGCATTTGATGCATGACATTCCTGAGACTGGGATGCTGAGCTGCTCACCCGCGATGTCAAAGCCTGTTGCGGCGAGTGCTTTCTGGACTGCAGCTTTGTCGGTCTTAGTGTCGTCGAAGTTGACTGCTACATGGCCAGACTTGTGGCATACTTTCTGAACAATCACACCTTCTAGAGCTGTGAGAGCTGTTGTGATCTTGTCTGAGCATTTAGTACAGGTCATCCCAGTGACGACGTAGGTTGCATTAGCTGCTGTTTTATCATCACATTCACCGGCTGTGCATTCTGTTTTTGCTACTGTTTTTGTATCAGTGGCGCATTTTGAGGCACATTTTTCTGCTGCGTTTGCGAATGATGAGAGCGCGACGATGGATAGTGTTGATAGTGTAGTTTTTAGTTTCATAGTGAATAGTTTATTGTATGAGTAGTTTAGCGTGGGTTAATCGACATGTTATTGATTATCAATGTTAGTCACCCCATACTCCAGTGCGAGTTATATCTAACGATAGTATTCCATTGAATTTTGTATTTTGCAAATTACTTGATGGGAATTCATCAGTATTTCTATGTGTGTCATGATCCTGACATTTTCTTGAGAAAAGGCTTCGCAACAGAGAATATTCGTGTGTATTCTAACTGAGAAAATGAAGTGCCAAATATGCGAACAAGAAGCGACGGTTACTTACACTAAAATAGTGGGGGGCAAGTCGCAGAAGATTCATCTTTGTGGTCTATGTGCGGATGACAAGGGGGTGACGAATGTGGAGAACTTTAGCATCGCTGATATCTTAATGGATAAAGTAAAGTCAGCTGGTGCGGCTGGTGCGGCTGGTGCGGCTGGTGCGGATGAGGTAAGGCAGGATACTTGTTCTGACTGTGGCTTTACGCTTGATGACTTACGTAAAATAGGGCGTCTGGGTTGTAGCTCCTGTTACGAGGTGTTTGGCACTGAGGTGCAGAGTATGATAGGCAAGATGCATAAGGGGACTACGCATAAGGGTAAGGTTCCAAAGGGGATGTTGCATGCTATTCAGCAGAAGGAGCAGTTACAGGAGTTGGAGCGTGATTTCAAGGCAGCTATCAAGGATGAGGAGTTTGAGCTTGCTGGTGAGTTGAAGTTGAAGCTACTGGCGCTTAAGGAATTGTTAGAACAGGAGGAGGTGTAATTTTTTAAGATGATGAGGTTTTCGACATTAGTGAAGCATCCTGCAGACTGGATGACTGGTAAGAGTAAGGATAACTCTGTGGTGATCACGAGCCGTATCCGCTTAGCGCGAAATCTTAGTGGAGTGTCTTATCCCGGCTGGGCTAAGAAGGCGGAGAGAAAGAGTATTTCGGATATGATCTTCCCTGTTGTGAAGGATCTGCCAGAGATGGTAAAGGGGTTTGCGCAGGATTTATCTGAGCTAGATTCACTTAAAAAGCAGGTGTTAGTGGAGCGTCACTTGATCAGTCGTGAGCAAGCAGCACGTGGCGAGGGCTGTGCTGCGGTGGTGAATAGAAAGCAGTCACTGTCTCTGATGGTGAATGAGGAAGATCATCTAAGGATGCAGTCTATCAGCGCGGGACTGAGACTCCGTGATGCCTATGATCTGCTCGATGGAGTGGATAAGCAGCTAGAGACGAAGTTGAACTATGCTTATAATACTAAGTTAGGGTATTTGACCGCGTGTCCTACGAATTTAGGAACAGGAATGCGTGCTTCTGCGATGTTACACTTACCAGCATTAGTATTGTCAGATCAGATAGGGCAGGTGCTTCAGGCGGTGGGTAAGATAGGGCTGGCAGTGCGTGGTTTATTTGGCGAGGGGACTGAGTCACTGGGTGATTTATTTCAGATTTCTAATCAGTCAACACTCGGTGAATCTGAGGAGGTAATCATTAGTCGCTTGGAGCGTGTGATTCAGCAGGTGGCTAGTCACGAGAAGAATGCACGTATCAAGATGATGGAGGAAGAGCCTGATTTACTTACTGATAAGATAGGTAGGGCATATGGTCAGCTTAGGTACGCGCATATGTTTGACTCTAAGGAGGCGTTTACCCATATTTCTATTATCCGACTGGGTGCTGACCTGGGATATTTCCCGGAGGGGACGATGCAGCTTTGTGATTCTCTAATGATGGAGATCCAGCCAGCGCATTTACAGTTGTATGCAGGAAAAGAATTAGAACCTGAAAAGCGTGATGTTATCAGAGCAGAAATAATCCGTGATCGGTTGCAAAATACGAAACCACCTGCTAATGTTATTTTAAATAAAGAAGTGACGAGTCCCGATGCCGGTGATGAGTTGCCCATAGAGCCATCAACAGAATAAATAAAGAATGAATAATTTCACTCCAAGAGCACAGCAAGTATTAGCCCTCGCCCGTAAGGAAGCTGAGAGGTTTAACCATAATTACGTAGGTACGGAACACGTGCTCCTCGGGCTTATTAAGTTAGGTCAAGGTGTGGCTGTGAATGTGCTGGAGAAAATGGGCTTGCAGTTAGAGACTGTCCGTGTGGAGGTGGAGAAGCAGGTAGGTACTGGGCCTGAGCAGACTATGGCTGGTCAGATTCCCTACACACCACGTGTGAAGAAGGTGCTTAGTCTTGCAAATAAAGAAGCGAAGCAACTGAATCATTCTTATGTAGGAACTGAGCATTTACTATTAGGGCTTCTGCATGAAGGTGAAGGTGTGGCAGCGAGAGTTCTCACTAGTCTGAATGTGGATGTTCAGAGTACTCGCCAAGAAGTGCTTGCTGAGATAGATCCGAATTTTGACCCTGATGATAATGATGAAGACATCTTTGAAGCGTTTGATGAGCAGTCAGACAGTGCTATGGATGATGACTCAGATGATGGAGAAGGGAAGTCTAAAACTCCTGCGCTAAAGGCATTTGGTACAGATCTCACGAAGATGGCAATAGAGGGTAAGCTTGATCCAGTGATTGGAAGACATTCAGAGACTGAGCGCGTGATTCAGATCTTGTGCCGTCGTACTAAGAATAATCCAGTTCTAGTGGGTGAAGCAGGTGTGGGTAAAACAGCGATTGTTGAAGGTCTCGCGCAAGAGGTTGTTTCAGGAAATGTACCCGAGATACTCAGAAATAAGAAGGTGATCACTCTCGATCTAGCGCTGATGGTAGCAGGTACGAAATACCGTGGCCAGTTTGAGGAGCGGATCAAGGCGGTGATGGACGAAATTAAAAAAGTAGGCGACATCATTCTCTTCATTGATGAGCTGCACACAATAGTAGGTGCTGGCTCAGCAGAAGGTGCGATGGATGCGTCTAACATCATCAAGCCGGCATTGAGCCGATCAGAGTTCCAGTGTGTGGGAGCTACTACGCTAAATGAGTACCGTAAGTTTATTGAGAAAGATTCTGCGCTAGAGCGTAGATTCCAGCAGGTGAGAGTGGAGGAGCCGTCTCAGGAAGATACTGTGAAGATCCTTCATGGTCTTAGAGGGAAGTATGAAGCTCACCACAAGGCGAAATATACAGAGGAAGCTCTGGAGGCGTCTGTTAAGCTCTCATCCCGTTACCTAACAGGAAGATTTTTACCAGATAAGGCGATCGATGTTTTAGATGAAGCTGGCTCGCGTGTACGGATCAGTCAGATGACACGTCCACTAGCGATCAAGGATCTTGAGGTTGATATCCAGCGTATCAATAAAGACAAGGTTGAAGCGATCGAGGATCAAGATTTTGAAAAGGCTGCAGCTTGCCGTGATGAAGAAAAGAAGGCTAAGAAGAAGCTAGAAGAGGTACTGACTAAGTGGAAGGTCGATAGCGATGAAAATATCGTCGAAGTGACTGAAGATGACATCATGACGGTGGTATCTAAGTGGACTGGTATCCCTCTCCAGCGGATGGAAGAAAAGGAGGTCGAGAAGCTACTCAAGATGGAAGATGACTTGAAAGAGCGTGTTATTGGTCAGGATGAGGCTGTTACTGCTATCAGTAAGGCACTTCGCAGGTCACGTGCTGATCTCAAAGATCCACGCCGCCCTATTGGTTCATTCCTTTTCCTCGGAGCTACTGGTGTGGGTAAGACTTACTTAGCGAGAAATCTTGCAGAGTTCATGTTCGGTGACAGCGAGTCACTGATCCAGATCGATATGTCTGAGTATATGGAGAAATTCTCCACATCTAGATTGATCGGTTCCCCTCCGGGATATGTGGGTTATGAAGAGGGTGGTCAGCTTTCTGAGGCGGTTCGTCGTAAGCCATACTCGGTGATTCTCTTTGATGAGATAGAGAAGGCTCACCCGGATGTGATGAATCTACTTCTTCAGATCCTGGAAGAGGGAATGGTGACTGATAGCTTTGGTCGTAAGATTGATTTTCGAAATACAATTATTATTCTCACCTCAAACGTGGGAGCATCTACGCTGAAGCGTCAGAGTTCACTCGGCTTTAATGCGATGAATGCAGACGAAGCGGACTACTCTGGTATGAAGGCTAAGATTCTTGAGGAGTCTAGTAAGTATTTCAAACCTGAGTTTCTTAATCGTCTTGACGAGTTAGTGGTATTCCATTCGCTTGAGAAGAAAGATCTTAATGTGATCGTGGATCTCGAGTGTAGTAAGCTATACAAGCGACTTGAGGAGAGAGAGATAGCGCTGAAGCTGGATAAAGCTTCACGTGAGTTACTCATGGCTAAAGGCTACGACCCTAAGTATGGAGCTAGACCGATGCGCCGAGCGGTGGAACGTTACCTAGAAGATCCTCTCGCTGAAGCACTACTTCGAGGCGATGTGAAAGAGGGTGATAATGTGAAGGTGACTTGTAAGAAGGGTGCTGAAGAACTCACATTTAAAGCACTCAAACGTAAGTCTGGAGCAGGTAAACAAACATCTGCCAAGTAGTAGCTAAAGATTGATTTTCTGATTAGTTATATTTTCAAAAAAGCCATCCTATGGTTAGGGTGGCTTTTTTATACATGCAAAATGGTTAATTTTTATTGCTAAGTCTGACAAGCTTGGCGATTATTGGCGTATCTATATGAAAGGCAATTTAGCGGTTAATCTGACAAGTAGTCATTAACTAGGTAGTTGATTAAAATTTAGCAAATATGAATATGAATATGAATATCAAACCACTTTATGTTATGGTCACAGTAGTCGGAGTATGCATAGGAGGCATGTTTTTCTCAGGGAGCCTCACTGGACAGGAGACCACAGAAGAAAACGTAGTTAAGAAGAGACTCGTGATCCTTACTGGTGATGATCTCACCCACGCATGCGGAACTCACGAGTTCGAAGCTGGGGGAGTCATTATTAAGTCCTCGATAGCGAAATCAGTTCTTAGTGATCTCGTAGAGGTGACCCACGTGCATAACTGGCCTGAAGATGCGTCAGTATTCAATGATGCAGATATGGTCCTCCATTACTATAAGGGGAACCAGTTTCACCTGCTTAATAAGAATACAGCGGTGATCGATGCGCTCGCTCAAAAGGGAGTAGGTCAGATGTTCATTCACTATGCATGTGATCCAGATAAAGCTCTGGATGAGCAATTTAAAACATGGACTGGTGGTGTCTATAAAGACAGGTGGTCCGGGAATCCACACTGGTCACTGAAGTCACAGCTAGAGAAGCATCCTATTAATCAAGGGGTGAATGAGTACACGATGAATGATGAGTGGTACATGAAAATAGATTTTGAAACTCTTCCGGTAAGAGGGTATGAGAAATTCGAGCCAGGTAAAGTGCACTCTGTGATGTCTGGTGAAAATGTGGATGAGAAGCCACATAAGAAATACACTAAAGCTGTGAAAGATAATGACGGTTCAGCTACTGTAGTTTTTTGGGCGAAAGAGTCTGATAATGGTAGCCGTGGGATCACTGTGACTGGTGGACATAATCACACGGCATGGTCTAACGATGAGTTCCGTAAGCAGGTTCTCAATAGTGTGGCATGGGGGCTGAAGCTAGATGTGCCAGAAAATGGTGTGGATAGCCCAGCGATCACTCTAGAGCAGATTAACGAAAATCTCGACACCCGTAAGCCAAGGCAGAAAAAGTTAGTACTACCTGAATTCAAGTAAGAGGTTCGCTTACAAACTCAACCGACCAAATAGACAAATCATTATGTTTTATAGATATACATTTCTCGCTGTTGCAGCACTCACAGCGTGCTTAGTTCCGGTGACTGCTGAGACGGCAAAGCCTAAAAAGGCTAAAGAGCCAAGAGCTAAGAAGCTGAAAGTAGTGCACGCACGTCGTATGCATCCAATGTTCTCGCTTGAGGGCATAAAGATAGATGGCTTAGATCAGCTTAAAGTAGGTGGAATGTGTTTCCATGATGGAGCTCTCTATGTAGTGACATTTTCACCGGATAGAATGAACAAGACTCCAGACCATGACGGCAAGTTGATCCGGATTGATAATCTAGCGGGTGGCGGTGAGCCTAAGATGACTGTCCTGTGTGGTGGTTTCTATGAGCCGGCTGCTGTTGGTATTGTTGGCAAAAGTATCTATGTCGGAACTAAGGATCAAATCCTGCGATTTAATGATGCGGTAGGTAAAGATGAGCTAAAGAAAGATGCGGCTACTGTGATGGTGGATGGCACTTCTACGGTAAACTTCCATACTTACACGATCGGATTTGAACCTTATGAAAAAGATGGGAAACAGTATCTCTGTGGAAATTTCACCACAGCGATTAAGCTAGGCGGCAAGCGTGACTATATGGTGCCTCCGAATAAGGATGTGCATCGTGGTTCTACTTTTATTTATGGTCCTGTGACTGGGAGTGAAGCTCCGGAAGATGCTTCTTTAGAGTATCTGGCGGGTGGTTTCCGTACTCCTAACGGGATCGAAGTAGGTCCTGACAACGAAGTTCTGGTGGCTGATAACCAGGGGATATTTAATCCTTCTAATAAGCTTATCAGACTAACTCCTGGTTCATTCTACGGTCATTATCTTTATAATAATAGTAGGGGAAGAGCGGCTGCGTTCCAGCCTGAAGACGTAGAGGCAGAAACGGGTGATGTTACTAAGATCACTCCTCCTACATTACACTTACCGCAGGAAATTGTGGCTAAGTCACCAGCACAGCCACATGTGATACGTAACCGTAAAGGTGTGTTAGCTCCTTACAATGGACAGATTTTACTGTGTGACTTCACTACTGGTCAGATCTTAAGAGCATCTCTTGAAGAGGTGGAGGGGACTTGGCAGGGAGTGGTGTTCAAGCACACTTCCGGTAAAGCTGATCAGGATGGAAACAATGGTCTAACAGCAGCTCCTAACAGATTAATAGAAGGGCCTGATGGGAATTATTACATCGGCCAGATCGGTGCTGGTAGATTATGGGAATTCAACGGAACGCAAGCTGGTCTACAGCGCTTCAAGGTGAAGAGTGCGGCTGAAGTTCCTGCTGATTTTAATGAGATCCTGAATGTGAAGGCTATCGATGGAGGCTTTGAGTTAGAGTTTCTAAAGCCAGTTCCAGCTGATTCGATCACAGCGAAAGATATTGATGCGCTGCAGTGGACATACCACCCTAGGAAAAGTTATGGTGGTTCACAGATAGCGCCGGAGAAGATAGCGGCTACTGAGCTCACCTTTGATGAGTCAGGCAAGAAGGCTAAATTGATCATCAATGGTTTAAAGGACGGTTCTGATATCGTTGGTCAGGGTGCTGTGACTAATCACAATAGTGGCTGGGTGGTGCAAGTTGGTTTCAGTCCTGAGAAAGATGGTAAGAAGCTGCTCTTCACAGAGGAGTTTTGGTACACGATGCATAAGCGGGTTGGAGAGAAGACTGCAGCAAAGACGATTGAGATTTCTAAGCTAGAGAAGGTTGAGATGATGTTTAAGAGTCTGTGTATGGCATGTCACCGTGAGTTAGATGATGGCAAGTGGGGAGCGCCTGACTTGAAGGGGATTATTGGTCGCGAGCAGACTGTTATCCGTGATGGTAAAGAAGTGCAGGTCAAGGTGGATGATGCCTATGTGATAAATGCTATTCTTAATCCAGATGCGGAAAAGACTCTAGAATACAAAGATGCTGTGATGGCAAATCCTGGTCTTGATGAACAAGGAGCTAAGGATATGTTAGATTACATCAAGTCGCTTAAGTAGTACTTTAATAGCTTAGGCCATTTTTAAGACGCTTACATCTGGAGTGCAGTTATTTCTTTAGTGATCTGGACGTCTGGACCAGCAGGGAAGTCTGGGCTGATAGAGGCAACTGCTACTACGAAGAGCCCTTTGCTGATGTTGGTGGCATTCGACCAGATGTTCGCATTCTCATTTTTGGTTTTCCCTTGGTGGGTAGCGGTGACTTTAAGTATGCCTTTGAGTCCTAGTACGGATGCTTTATTGGCATTTTAGATTTCTCTTTTTTCTACTGGTTCTAGAGCGATAGCTGGGGAAATAGAGCTAGCGCTAAAACCAGCGATAGCAATGAGGGTGTTTTTTATAAGTGGGTGGGATTAGTCAGGGAAGACGATGGCTCTGTTACCGTGAATGATGGTGCGGTCGTTGACGTGATAGCGAATACCTCTTGCTATGGCGTCGCGCTCACTGTCACGACCCAGACGCATGAGGTCTGCTGCGCTGTGGAAGTGCTGTACGCGCTTTACTTCCTGTTCAATGATGGGTCCAGCATCGAGGTCAGCTGTGACGTAGTGGCAGGTAGCGCCGATGAATTTCACACCGCGCTCATAGGCCTGGCGGTATGGATTGGCACCGATGAATGCGGGTAAAAATGAGTGGTGGATGTTGATGATGTTTCCACTGAATTGTTTGCAGAACCAGTCTGGTAGAATCTGCATGAAGCGCGCTAGAACGGTGAGCTCTACTTTTTGCTCTACTAGGAGGTCACGGATTTGTTCGAAGCCTGCAGCCTTCTTATCACCATCCATATCTATGTGGTGAAATGGGATGCCGGCTTTCTCAGCGATAGGCTGGCAGACATCACGGTTACCAATGATAGATGTGATTTCGATGGGGATTTCACCTAGCTTGGTGCGCCATAGAATCTCGTTGAGGCAGTGGTCAGTCTTGGTGACGAGAATTGCGGTACGCATTTTATATGGCTGCTCGCGGAATTTCCATGATGCATTGAGTGATTTACCAAGGGTGCTAAAGCCAGCGATGAATTCGCTTATGTCTACGGACAGTTTCGTGGTGTCTATCTCCACGCGAGCAAGAAACTTTTCATCACTGGAGTCAGTAAACTGTGAGAACTCTACAAGATTACCAGCGTAGTCAGCTACGTAGGAAGCTATTTTAGCAACAATGCCGTGCTGGTCTGGACAATCGATTTTAAGGATAAGGCCTTTCATGCGGAAAGTAATAATAGAGAACCGCGGGATATTCAATAAAGACTTTTGACGGATTGCATTGACAGGATTGTTAGAGGTTATTAATTTTAGTTATGGAACAAGAATTTAATCCCTATGCCTCGGGAGAAGTATACCAAGAGTATGCTGACCCATCGGTAGGGATCGCGGTCACTCCAGTGGCATTAGGTGCAATTTTGAAAACAAGAGTTTGGGTGAAGCTAGTCGGTATTGTGATGCTTCTCATTAGTGTGCTTACTATTATAGGGGCCTTGGTTACTATGCGAGGTCTGGAGATTCTGGGTTCCGTTGGTGTTATGATTAGTGTTATTGTTATGCTTTATATCTTTATAGGGGCAGCTTATATTTTTATGGCTGTTAGGTTGCTTAAGTATGCTGGAGCGATTAAAAAATTGAGTCTTTCGCAGGATACTAATGATCTGGCACGTGCGATGGAAATGCAGACAAAGTTTTGGAAACTGGTTGGAATATTGACGATCATTCTTATGTCACTTTATGCAGTCCTCATTGGAATAACTATCATAATGGCTAGTAGGCAAACTTTTTAGGGGGGTTAATTAAATTTCTAATCATATGAATCATTCATCTCAAAATGTAAGTACAGTTGCTGCACCAGTTCTTAAAGCTTCTGCTCCGACGGGACAGCCTGATCCTCTTTTCAGTCCGCAGAAGTCGTCACTGGCGCTTAATATACACGCTCAGCAGGCGTTGATTTCCTGTAAAGGGTGGGTGAGGTTTCTGAGTGTGATGGGGTTTATCTCTTTTGCATTGGTAATCATTGCGTTTATCGCTGGGTTAGTTGCACACGTTGAAGAGGGCATTACGTCTGGTATCGGGCTCATTCAGATGGTGGTCTTTGCTGTCATGAGTGTTGTATTGTTTATTTTATCATTTAGATTGTCCAAGTTTGCTGGTTCAATTACTAGAATGCAGTTGGTCGGTCAGCCAGTGGATTTTGAAGCGGCAATGGTCGAACAGATGAAGTTCTGGGCTTTGTTTGGGGTGCTTACCATTATGTGGATGATTATCGCTTTAATTAGTGTGATTAGTTCTAGGGTTTAAGATGATATCTCTAATCTTGTTTAGCCCGATTTGATTTTGATCATGTCGGGTTATTTTTATCGTGTGCATGTGACGGGGGAGAGGGTGTGCTAAACCGAATATTTCACGATAGGGTGTTTAGGATTGGTGCTGGTTCTTTAGCTTAGAGTTTAGGCTGCGTATTTGATGAATAGCTCCAATTGAGGGCGTTTTCATCCTTTTTAGGCACAGCTATCGCTACTCCCTCCAGTGTTTTTCTGGTGCCGGGG
>CALJOJ010000001.1 GCA_937981665.1 uncultured Rubritalea sp. | reverse complement strand
CGCTGGTAAAAAATAATATTTCCAATACGACCACCCATAAAGACTCCGAAGATCGCAGCTAGGGTAATGAAGTCGCTGGCTTTCTCACCAGGAAGTACCCAGAGCTTTTTGTTTCCTAGCCTCTGGAGTAGGAGAAACCCTACTAAGAAGGCTAACAAGTAGGCCATTCCGTACCAACGCAGCTTGATAGCATCGCTGATAGAAAAGATGACGGGATCGATGTTATGGACGTAAGTAGCTAGCACCGCGACATCATATGTATTCCGCTTCGCTTGTAAACCCAGATTATATGATCCCTGTCTCTGGCGAAAAAATACACCTGGTATCCTCACGCTACTTAGTAAAATGCGTGAAGATAGAGGTGTATGGAAACTGTTCTAGTTAGCTAAATATAGTCTACTTGACTAGACATTAGCGTCATCTGACCCTGCTCCCTTATTGAGGAACTTGTTTTTCAATGTCCCGATAATGGTAGTAAGAATACCTCCACCTGCAGCACCAGCTGTAGCTGCATCACCCATAGGATCTCCAGTGAGTCCGCCAAGAGAATCAGTCAGTCCTGACATGCCTCCTAGTCCGCCGAGAAGACCACCGATTCCACCTGAGACAAGATTTCCCATCTTGCCCATACTGAGCTTTCTTAAAATACCACCAACTCCGCCTCCTCCAACAAGGCCACCTACAATACTTAGTATAATTTCTATCATATTACCTAATAAAATATGAGCTGACCTTTTGACTGTCAATTATATAACAAATCTTAAAATCAGGATCAAATAAGTAAAAATCAAGTTGGACATAGAGTTCTCGATATTTGATTATTAACAGATAACAAAACTACCTTTTTAAAGAAGATCTACTTTATGAAATTTCCTAGCCCCTTACTACCAATATGCGTACCAATATGCGCGCTGATTACTTCACTGTCTATCACAGCGCAGTCAGCAGAGATCATCCGCGCTCCATACCTACAGCTCAGTACCGAGTCATCTCAGACGATCGTTTGGCGAACTGATGGGAAAATTAAGCCTGAAGTTAGAATAGGAACATCCATAGAAGCCCTAGCTGCAGCTAAAAGCTTAGTAATAGAAAAAGAAGAGGTCGAGCTTTATCAAGGAATCAAGAAGAAACAGGCTAAAAAAGGCACGGTGCAGTATGAAGTGCAACTCAGCGAGCTAGAGCCAGACACTACTTACTACTATGCGGTGTATCAGGATGGTGAGCGGATCACGCCAGCTGACAAAACGTATCATTTTAAAACTCATCCTAAGCGAGGTGAAAAAATAGCATCTAGATTCTGGATAGTAGGTGACTCTGGTACAGGCGGAGCAGATCAGATCCGGGTGCATGATGGGATGAAGAAATGGCTCGGTGAGAAGACACTAGACGGCTATATCCACGTGGGTGATATGGCATACGGCTCTGGAACTGATCCTGAGTTCTCTGAGAAATTTTTCCCCATCTATGAGACTACTTTAAGAAACACTACATGCTGGGCATCAATGGGAAACCACGAGGGCTTTACCTCCAGTGGAAAGACCGGTATAGGGCCGTATTATGATGCATACGTCCTACCTAAGAATGCAGAAGCTGGTGGGACACCATCTGGCACTGAGGCGTATTACTCTTTTGATTACGGTAATGTGCATTTCATTTGTCTTAATTCACATGACCTGGATAGAAAACCAACAGCAACGATGGCGCAATGGCTTAAGGCTGATCTAGAGAAAACAAAGGCTGACTTTCTCGTCGCATTCTTCCATCACCCACCTTACACTAAAGGTTCGCACGATAGTGACGATGAACTGCGGTTGGTGGAGATGCGTGAGCACATCATGCCAATCTTAGAATCTGGTGGAGTAGACGCAGTCTTCACAGGTCACTCACACATCTACGAACGCTCGATGCTGATAGATGGAGCCTACCAAACGCCAAGTACGAACCAAGGCGTGGTGCTAGACGATGGAAATGGGAACCCTCGTGAAGGGGGAGATGGCAGCTATAAGAAGAGCGGAGGACTCACGCCTAACAATGGAACCATTCAAGCTGTTGTAGGCCATGGAGGAACCAAACTAAGGCGTAAAGATAATCACGTCCTGATGAGCCAGGTCATTCTCATGCACGGCTCAGTGATGTTAGAAACAAAGGAGGATGAACTCTCGATAACGATGGTTGATTCATACGGGAATGAGCAGGATCACTGCGTCATCAAAAAGGCGGGGAAAGTAGAGCAGAGCATTGTGCAAAATCCACGAGCACCTAAGCTAATAGAAGACCCTAGATTGTTTGCCGTGAAGCCAGAAAAGTTACCTAAAATCTATGATTCAATCATCAGTCAGCATACTGAATGGGATTACCTAGCAGGTGAAGATCAGCATGCTGAAAAAGGCTGGATGGCATTAAACTACGATACTAGTAATGATAAGAACTGGAAAAAAGGGATGGCCGGATTTGGCTACAGTGACGAGGATGATAATACGATCCTAGACATGGAGAACAAGTTCACCGTGGTTTATACGCGTAAGGAATTTACTGTCGATAAGATTTCCTCGCTCCGTGAGTTTGGTTTAGCGATCAAGTATGACGATGGTTTCATAGCCTATCTCAATGGCGTTCAGGTAGTCCGTAGTTTAGTTGACTTCGGAGCTGGAGATGAGGCGAAAGGCTTTAACGTTCATGAAGCGAAAAACTATGAATTTTTCTCTCTGAGTAACTATAAGAAGCTTCTCAGAGAAGGCAAGAATGTACTAGCTATAGAAGGGCATAATGCTGATATAGGGAGCTCAGATTTCACCTTAGATGCATTTCTAGTGAATACGAAAGCAGTAGCTAGAAAGAAGAAATAATCTCTTATGAAAAGTACTTTTGCTAGGTTAGCTGTCAGTACCGTACTAGTCACTCAGCTCTCAGCTCACCAAGATCCCACGATATTGGCAGACTCTCTGACTCACCAGATAGAGCATTTTCAGAAAGATAATCAAGGTCATGACTTAGATGAGAAGAAGACCTCTCAGATAGCTAGACTATATATGCAGCGCGCCGTTGAGTACTCAGCGATAAATGAACGCAAGAAAGCGCATGTTGACCTAGAGAAATACACGGAGCTAAGTCCCAATGACTACATGGGCTGGCTCAAGCTGGCTCGGCATGAGTCAGACGTAACTAAGCAATCCCGGTTTCTCCAAAAGTCACTTGAGCTAGCAGACACTGACACAGAGCAGTCATACGTCTACTTTGATCTAGCAGAGTACGCTTATGAGATAGGAAACTATCAGAACGCCTTGGAGCATTGTAATCTTTCACTATCGCTCATAGAAGGAGATCAGATCACCACGACTTTATTCAAAGCTCACCTCCTCTGGCGACTCGGAAAGCTAGACCAGCGGGTGGCTTATCTAGAAGAAGTCATTGCAGGGAACTCAAGCTTCGTCCTTAAGCGAGCATGGGTAGATGCCAAGTTAGATGCCGGACAAGCAGCGGATGTGAAGCAGACTATCCTAGAAGAAATAGCAAGCTCACGCTTCAAAAGTAGCTGGCTGATTCGTGCTGCACGCTCCGAGAAAAAGGGGAGCGAGCAAGCTCAGAAATATGCTCAGTCTGCGATCGATGAAATCCTGCCACGCCTTAACCCCAGTCGCCCAGACGAAACCCTACAGATAGATCTCGTCAGAGCCTACTCACTTTTAGACGATAAAGAGTCTAACAAAAAAGCTCAGCAATATTTCCATCAAGTTAAAGAAGAAGAATACAACCGCTGTGAGCTCGCCGAGCTAAAAGCATTGATCAACAAGAAGACTGATTAGCTTTTATTCTTCTACTTTCTATTCGTAAATCGATAATGCGAGACGAACCATTCTTCGCCTTTTCTGAATCCCCATAGCTCTGCACAGGCTAGGTAGAAGCAACGCCAGTAGACCCACCATTTCACAGCTTGGTCTTTCCCATAGGTTTCTTCGATAAGCGGGTAGAGCTCTTCCTTATTCTTATCCATGAGATGCAGCCAGGCATTACTCGTCTTCTCGTAGTGCGTGCCATTCACCTGCCAGTGGTCCTCTATACTTAGATCGTCTTGAAAATACAGCAACAGGTCATCGGATGGCATCTGCCCACCAGTAAAGAAGTAACGGCTCATCCAGTCGTCTTCACTCACCACCTCGAAGTGGTAAGACGTGTCCTTGTGAGTGAAGATATGGACGAATAATTTACCTTCAGGCTTCAGCCACTCGCTCACTCTTGAGAGTAGGAGCTGGTAGTTCTTCATGTGCTCGAACATTTCCACAGAGACTACACGGTCAAACACGCTTTCGCCTTCACCACGGTAGTCGATCATGTTCACCGTCTTCACAGTCACATTGGTAAGTCCGCGGTCCTTGAGCTGTGAGTTAATAAATTCTCGTTGGGTGTTAGAGTTAGAAATAGCGGTGATCTCTGACTTTGGGAAATGTTTAGCCATCCATAGAGTCAGTGATCCCCAGCCACATCCTAGCTCTAGGATACGGTCGCCATCAGTAATGTCAGCCCGTTTACAAGTAAGCTCTAACATCCGCGCCTCAGAGGCCTCTATATCTTCGCTAGTCTCACCATCTTTCCAGTAGCCTGAGCTGTACTTTAAATTAGGCCCCAAGCAGCCTTGGAAAAACTTGGTCGGTAGCTCGTAGTGCTGCTCATTCGCTTCATCGGTAGCGATAGCAAGTGGGCTATCCTTGAGTCCAGCCACATGGTCTATGAGCGCTGCCTGTCTGTCCTCACAGTTCTTTGGGCGTACTTTCTTCAGTGTCTTCAGTAGCCGTTGTCTGATGCCGAAGCGGATGAGGGGATCTGAGATTTTGTCTTGTTCGAGCCAAGTGTTGATGCGTTCTTTCATAGTATTCTATTTTTTAAACCAAGGGATAAATGCGCTAGTGGATTGCTGATATTTTACATAAGCATCTCCTCTGCTCTCTAGCAGTTTACGTTCGAGCGGTGGGATGCCAGTGACTTTTATCAACAAGAAAATGATGAGTAGTGGAGCATGGATCGTATAGATCCCGCCCGGTGAAGCCGCGCAGAAAAGATAGATACCAAGCCAGATCACCGCTTCAAAAAAGTAGTTCGGGTGACGGCTATAGTTCCATAGACCCACACAGCAGATCTTATAGTGGTTCGCCTGTGTACTATTCTCTCGGTATCGTTTTAGCTGACCATCTGCGATCGTTTCACCCATGAGTCCTATGATGAAGATGGCTAGGCCGATCCATTCTAAACTCTGGATAGGCTGCGTAGACTGGGCAGAGTAGTAGAACGGTAGTGAGAGCAAATATACTAACAGGGCATTCACCATGAAGATAAAGAAAAACCTGTTATGTGCCTTTTCTCCCCAGCCCTCACGGAGCTTAGCGTAGCGACTGTCCTCAGTAGGGTGCTCTCTTTTAATGCGTCTAAGTAGATGCAGACCGAGTCTAAGTGACCAAGTAAGCGCCATTACGAGTAGGATGAAATCTCGCATCGCGTCACCCTCAAAGACTCTAAGATAAAGCACCACTGGAATGCTCAGACTGAGTGCCCACATGGCATCTACGATGGAGACATTACGGATCTTCCCAGCGATGATCCAGCCAGCCATAAAGAGGCAGATGAGTAAGCTTAAACTGATTAGGAGAGTCATTGTTAGAAGGAAGTTTTAGAGCTGCGGTTTGAGCACTTAACAAGGAGGTAATGAAAGATGAAGATAATGTTAGAGTTTAATCAATTAAGTCTTTTCAGAAGTAATCACTTTTTAGAACGTATGAGAATTCATCTTGGATGCAAGACCTCTTGAACTAATAAATATGCTGTGTTGCTTTGACCAAGTCTAGAATTTTCGTAAGTATTTAATGCAACTAATTTAGGTTGGCGGAGGTTACCTTTAGAGAAATAAAATTTTAAAGTGCTATTTTTGCTATTTTTGCCATTCGGGACTGCCACGCTGTCGATTAAATGCTTCAGTGATCAATGAAAAAGACGCTTCGCAGATTGTCTGCTGAAGCGCCTTTGGGAACTTGACCTCTGGGGTAAAGTTTACCGGTTATGATAAGTCTTCCCTCTGAGGGTGGTGAGTTTTTAAACTCTGTCTTGGAGTGGAGTTACGGTGAACTCTAGCTCCTTGAGTGAGCGGATGGCTTTCACGGATGCGATGGCTGCAGCTAGGTTCGTGCAGTGTGAGATCTTGTTCATTACCGCCGTTGAGCGGATGGTGATCTCGTCTTCTCTTGCTTCGTGTCCACTTGGTGAGTTGATGACAAAGTCGATCTTGCGATTCTTCATCATGTCGATGACGTTCGGGCGCTTCTGCTCAGCGAGCTTGTAGAGGCGCTCTACTGGGATGCCTTCTGCTTCGAAGAGTTTACAGGTGCCACCAGTGGAGTAGACTGTGAATCCTAGATCAACGAGTTCCTTAGCTATTTCTACAGACTCTGGTTTGTCGCGATCATTGACTGAGAAGAAGACATTACCTTCTGTAGGGAGTGGGTTAAATGCTGCGATCTGTGCCTTGGCGTACGCCATTCCTAGATCATCATCCATGCCCATTACCTCACCAGTGGACTTCATCTCAGGTCCGAGAACGATGTCGATGCCAGGGAACTTAGCCCATGGGAAGACGGCCTCTTTCACACAGTAGTGATTAGGGAGTTTCTCTTCAGTGAATCCAAGCTCGGTGAGCTTCATGCCGGTCATTACCTTAGCTGCTAGCTTGGCAAGTGGTACACCGATGGATTTAGAAACGAATGGTACGGTACGTGATGCACGAGGGTTCACCTCGATGACGTAGAGTTCTTCGTCCTTCACTGCGAACTGGATGTTCATGAGACCGATGACTTCGAGTTCACGAGCGAGCTCTTTAGTGCCCTTCATGATCTGAGCGGTGATGTCATCAGAGAGTGATGGTGCGGGGATGACACATGCTGAGTCTCCTGAGTGGATACCAGCTTGCTCGATGTGCTGCATGATGGCTCCTACTACAGAAGTTTCTCCATCAGAAATACAGTCAACATCGACTTCGATAGCTCCTTCGAGGAAGCGGTCAACGAGGATAGGACGGTCTGGTGAGACGTCAGCGGCCTCACTGATGTACTTGCGTAGCTCGTCATCACTGTAGACGATCATCATGCCTCGACCACCGAGTACGAATGATGGTCTGACAAGAACTGGGTAGCCGATACGGCTAGCAATCTCTACTGCTTCATCTGGTGTGACAGCGGTGCCTGCTTCAGCTTGCTTGAGGCCGATCTTGTCTAACAGGGCTGAGAAGAACTTTCTGTCTTCCGCTAGCTCGATAGACTTCGGTGATGTACCGATGATAGGTACGCCGTGTCGCTCAAGGTCTGCAGCGAGGTTCAGTGGTGTCTGACCACCGAACTGAACGATGACTCCGTCTGGCTTCTCTTGGTCACAAATGTGGAGCACGTCTTCAAGGGTGAGTGGCTCGAAGTAGAGTTTATCAGATGTATCGTAGTCTGTAGAGACGGTCTCTGGATTAGAGTTTACCATGATGGTCTCATAGCCTAGCTCACGGAGAGCAAAGGATGCGTGCACACAGCAGTAGTCAAACTCGATACCTTGACCGATTCTGTTAGGCCCACCACCAAGGATCATGATGCTTTTTTTATCAGAGTCGCGTGCTTCGTTTTCGTCACCGTATGTGGAGTAGTAGTATGGTGTGTATGCCTCAAACTCAGCTGCACATGTGTCTACGAGGCGGTAAGTAGGGGTGATTCCTTTTTCCAGTCTCTCCTTGCGGATGTCATCTTGGCTGGTAGCTGTGCCGGCTTCAGTGCGCTGGTGCGCGATCTGGACGTCGGAGAATCCAAGTTTCTTCGCCTTGCGGAGGTCGAGCTTGTCGAGGTTCTTGCCCTCTTGCACGATGATTTCGAGTTGAGCTAGGAACCAGCGATCTATCGCAGTAGCTTCAAATACTTCTTCTACTGTCCATCCATTAGTGAATGCTGTTTCAAGCCAGAAGATGCGCTCAGCATTCGGTACGTGGAGCTTTCTCTCGATGTCTTCACGAGTCGCGCTCTTATAGCCTTTGCCGTCAAAGCCAAATCCGCTTCTGCCAGTCTCCAGTGAGCGGAGTGCTTTCTGCATGGATTCTTTGAATGTACGGCCAATTGACATTGCTTCACCGACTGCCTTCATCTGGGTGGTGAGAACGGAGTCAGCTGCTGGGAACTTCTCGAATGTGAATCTCGGAAGCTTAGTCACTACGTAGTCGATAGTCGGCTCGAAGGATGCTGGAGTGACACGGGTGATGTCGTTTGTTAGCTCATCAAGAGTGTAACCTACTGCAAGCTTAGCGGCGATCTTAGCGATCGGGAAGCCAGTTGCTTTTGACGCGAGTGCGGATGAGCGAGATACACGTGGGTTCATCTCGATGACGATGCATCGGCCAGTCTTAGGGTCGATCGAGAACTGGATGTTAGATCCACCAGTCTCTACACCGATCTCACGGATACAGGCGAATGAAGCATCACGCATGATCTGGTATTCACGGTCAGATAATGTCTGAGCAGGAGCCACGGTGATAGAGTCACCAGTGTGGACTCCCATAGGGTCGAAATTTTCGATAGAACAAATAACTACGCAGTTATCAGCGCAGTCACGCATGACTTCCATCTCGTACTCTTTCCAGCCGAGAAGGGACTCTTCAACGAGGATCTCGCTAACAGGGGAAAGATCTATTCCGCGAGCACAGATGGTTTCAAATTCTTCCACATTGTATGCGATGCCGCCACCAGTTCCACCGAGGGTGAATGCTGGGCGGATGATGAGTGGCATAGTGCCGATCTCTTCCGCCACTGCTCTTGCTTCTTCCATGTTGTGTGCCACACCTGAGTGCGGTAGGTCGAGACCTATCTTGAGCATCGCATCTTTGAATCGTAGACGGTCTTCACCCTTATCGATCGCATCAGCATTTGCGCCGATCATTTTCACGTTGTACTTATCGAGTGTGCCGTCCTTGAAGAGATCCATCGAGCAGTTCAGAGCTGTCTGTCCACCTAGTGTAGGTAGCAGTGCGTCTGGCTTCTCCTTGATGATGATTTTCTCGACCACCTCTGGATTGATAGGCTCGATGTAGGTGCGGTAGGCGAACTCCGGATCAGTCATGATTGTTGCCGGGTTAGAGTTCACAAGGATTACTTGATAGCCTTCCTCTGCTAAGGCTTTACAAGCTTGGACTCCGGAGTAGTCAAACTCACAGCCTTGACCGATGACGATCGGCCCAGAACCGATAACGAGGATTTTTTTAATAGAAGTATCTTTTGGCATGATGATAGAGCGCGGTAAATTTGTTGGTATATGCCTATTTAGAGAGGCTTTGTAAAGTCTAGCCTGTGTATTTTTTTTATGAAATTGAGTTTAGTTGCCTTAGCGGGGTGATACTTAATCTAGTTTAAGTACTTCGGGGCGGGAAAATAGAATTTTCTGGAGTGAAATGATAAGAAATCTTGATGAGATTCAGCGTGCACCTGAGTTGTTCATGGCGTTGCGTGGAGTGATCGATGAGAATAGACAGGCGGGTCACAAAGCTGGTCAGTTCTTACTATTAAGTTCTGCTTCGATGGATCTGATGAGGCAGTCATCAGAAAGTCTCGCTGGGCGTATTCGCTACACTGAGATGGGCGGCTTCAATGTGTTAGAAATTGGCGAGCAAGAAGATCTACGTCAAAGGCTTTGGTTACGTGGAGGATTACCTGACAGTTACTTAGCAGCAGATGATGAGTTCCCAGTAGGGAATGATGTGACTGTTATCTCACTACGTAAGTTTATGGAGCGGTTACAAGCTGAGTAAAAACTGTTAGACTTTGGAAAACTCGCAAAACTTTTGCCAAATTTCTTGGGTGTCTATGTCCCAAGCTGATTCTGGCGTATCGATCAATGTGGTTTGGTCAGGGTATTGGGAAACGATGGTTTTTGCGCCTTCGTCATGGGTGAGTTCACAGAGGGCGGGGAGGTGAGATGAGCTGAAGAGGGCGGGAGGGCCTGTGCTATTGGCATTTTTACTGAGGACGATGCTAGTCTCTATAGGTTGGAATGCAGCGGTGAGTCGCTGTAAGGTATCAGGGGTGACTGCAGGCTGGTCAGCGAGTATGATGATGAGTGAGCTGATGCTCTCTTGGTCTAACAGTTTAGCCCCGCAGGCGAGTGAATTTCCCATACCTAGTTCCCAGTCTGGATTATAAATGAGAGTGACTGAGGCGGGTAGGGATAGCTCTGCTATTTCCTTATGATAAGCACCTGAGACGACGAGGATGGGAGCGCAACCAATTTTTATGGCGTTGGAGATGCTGTGTTCTAATAGTGTTTTACCATTTAACTGGAGTAGTTGTTTCGAACTACCGTAACGAGAGGCTTTTCCAGCTGCTAAGATGATGGCCGCTGTGGTGTGGATCTTTTCTGACATGTTTCTACTGCCTATTTATATTACACGTTTGGCTCATCGGTAGGCCAGAGGTCTTGGTGAAGACGGCTTGGATCTCAGCTAAGATAGAGAGCGCGATGGTGGAGGGGTGAGCAGCTCCAATGTCGAGTCCTACAGGGGCGTGAAAATGTTCTGTCCAGCCGAGTTGTTCTAACAGACCTTGCTCACCTAGCTCGGCGAGTAGTTTTTCGCGTCTGCGTCTGGAGCCTAAGAGACCGATGTACGGGTAGTTAGCTATAGCAGCGCTTGCGAGAAAGGCGAGGTCGGTAGCCATGTGGTGGCTCATGATGAGCACTGCTGTATGCGGCTCTGGGGGGAAGGTCGTGCTTAAGTCATTACCTGTGCAGGCGATAATTTTCTCATTAGCGATGACTGCTGTAGCAGCGGCTATCTTATCGTCTTTGACTACGCGGATACATTCCCAATCGAGGACAGAAGCTATTTGGAATAGTGGGTCTTGGTCAGATGTCCAGCCTACCACAATGATTCTTGGTCTGGGAGGTATGGCTTCTGTGAAGTGCTCTGGCTTGTTAGATTTACCTATCTGAGTTCCTTCAGGGCTTGTTGTTAGATGAAAAACTTCTCGTTGATCTAACTTGTGAAGCACTACATCTAATAGCCCGCCTGCAGAGATTTTTTCTATGCGGATAGTGAGGATACCTGGGCATCCGAAATGCGGTTTGGTGTCGATGTTCTCGGTGCGGACATTTCCATCCTTAAGAACTTGTTTAGCTAGTTTGGCAATGCCGTTCTCAAGACAGCCTCCACTGAGTGATCCTGCGTAGTGACCTGCAGTGGTCACTAACAGCCGAGCTCCAGGCTTACGATAGCTTGAGCCTTCAACTGCGATGATGGTGGCGAGAGCTAGGTCTTGGTTTATATGCAGGGTGATGAATGCCCTGAGGTGGTGCCAGTCACTACTACTACTACCGCTGTGGCTGCTTATGTCCATGAGAGATCGTGATCGCTGATAGGAAGTGTGCGGACACGCTTTCCTGTAGCTGAGAAGATGGCGTTACAGACGGCAGGAATAGCGGGCGGCAGTGCTGGCTCTCCGAGTCCTGTAGGCGCTGCCTTTGACTCCACGAAGACGACTTCTACCTCGCCTACATCTGGCATTCTGAGTGCTGGGTAATCATCGAAGTTAGAGTTTTTCACCACACCGTCAACGAGTTCAATTTTCTGATAGAGAGCGGCACTGAGACCATCTAACATGGAGCCTTGGACCTGGTTTTCTGCACCGCTTAGGTTCACAATAGGACCCACATTTACAGCCGCTGTTAGTTTGTCGACTTTGACTTTTCCGTCATTGGTAACGGTGACTTCTGCGACGACTGCGACGTATCCTCTATGACTGTAGTAGAAGGCGACACCTTGGGCGGAGCCTTTTGGAAGCGTTTTACCCCAGCCTGCTTTCTTAGTTGCCGCTTCGAGAGCTCCGAGCATGCGCTTGGCATCATAGCCTCTCACTTTAGCGTTGCTATTGAGGATTTCTTTTCTGAAGGCTACTGGATCTTTATCAGCCTTGTGCGCGAGTTCATCTGTGAAGCATTGGAGTGCGAATGCGTGCCCGTTAGAGCCAGGTGCTCTCCACCATCCGAAGGGGATGTTGGTAGGAATCACGGTGTGTGAAATTTTAGCCTGCGGCAAGAATACGAGCGGGAATACTTTCTTGCTTAACTTACCTCCGATACCGGCGGATTTATGGTTAGTTCCGAGTGCTACCACGTGATCGGAAAATGAGGAGATGTTTCCGGCTGGATCAAGAGTACCTTGGAGATGATGCCAGCATGCATTACGGTAGTAGTCTTGTTGGATATCTTGCTCGCGTGTCCATGTGAGCTTCACTGGTGTACCTTCTATTTCTCTAGCGATGGCGGCGGCCTCCATCATGAAGTCACTATTAATACGTCTCCCGAAGCCACCGCCACTACGGGTGACATTTACTCGAACTTGCTCAGGCTTAGTTTTGTAAATTTCGTTGAGCGCGCTGATTGCACGGCCTGGTGACTGGGTAGGTGCCCAGAACTCAAACTTTCCTGCCTCATAGAGTGCGGTGCAGTTTTGTGGTTCCATGGTATTGTGTGCTAACAGGGGATAATGATAGATGGATTCTATAGAGTTGGCATCGCCTTGTTTTGTTTGTTTGCTCGTGCCTGTGCCTTTATCTTTAGGATTATCGATGGCTTCTTGAGCTATTTTTTCGTACTGATCAGAGTCATGCTCGGCAGTATCTTGCTGGTCCCATTCTACTTTGAGTGCGTCTTTTGCCTTCCACGCATTCCATGTGGAGTCAGCGATGACAGCTACGCCACCAAAGACGCCACCAGTGGGAAGCGGTGCGCTTTTTAGAATAAAGGCATGGCTCACGCCTGGCATCTTTTTGATTTCATCTAGATTAGCGCTTTTGACTTCACCGGTAAATGATGGGCAACGTAGGAAGGCTGCGTATTTCATGCTTGGCTGTACTTGGTCGATGCCGAACAACGGGTCGCCTTTGACCACCTTGTCATTATCCACTCCAGAGATGCGCGTCCCGAGTAGCTTGAAATCTTTAGCATCCTTGAGGATGACAGATTTAGGATGTGGAGCTGCGAGCGAGCTGGCATCAGCAGCTAGTTCGGCGTAGGTGATTGATTTCTTACTGGTTGTGTGGATGATCGTTCCTGCCGTAGCTGTGCATTCGCTAGTAGGGACGCTCCACTTATTGGCTGCTGCTTGGATGAGCATCTGCTTGGTAGCGGCTCCGAGCTGTCTGAGGCGTTGGTAATTCATTGCGGTGGATTGACTCCCACCAGCGGTTTGTCTGCCGAAGATGTCTTCGTTGACTACTTGAGAAATAATATTTACTTGCTCCCAGTCAACCTCGAGCTCTTCTGCAATGAGCATCGGTAGTGAAGTTTTGATGCCTTGGCCTATCTCAGGTATGTGGGATGTGAGAGTGATCTTACCGTCACTAGTGATCTCTATAAATGGATGAGGGATAAATGATTCCGTTGCTTTCTTGGTGTCAGCCGCTTTAGTTTGCGCTTTGAGCATGAATCCACCAGTAGCGAGTACAGTGAGCTTGAAAAAATCTCTCCGGTTGGTAGCTTTCATTATGTTGCGGCGGTTATGATTGCTTTTTTGATGCGTGAGTAGGTAGCACAGCGGCAGAGGTTACCGGCCATCGCGGATTCTATTTCATGCTCACTCGGCTTCTCAGTTTTATTCAGTAGCGCAGTGGCCGACATGATCTGTCCACCTTGGCAGTATCCGCACTGGGCGACGTCTTGCTCGCACCAGATTTCCTGAAGAGGAGTGAGTTTGCCATTATCAGCGAGCCCTTCGATAGTGGTGATAGATTGCCCCTCTAGTGAGGAAATAGGCATACTACACGAGCGCACGGCCTGACCATCAAGGTGCACAGTGCAAGCACCACAGAGGCCTTTGCCGCATCCAAATTTTGTCCCTGTGTAGCCTAGAGTATCACGCAGTACCCAGAGAAGCGGAGTGTCAGAGGTGACATCCACGGTCTCAGATTTTCCATTCACATTGATCGTATGCATAGCCATACTCCACACTCTACGACGGTTAGAACATCCGTCGATCAAAAATGGTCGGGACTACAGGATTCGAACCTGCGACCTCTGCACCCCCAGTGCAACGCGCTACCAAACTGCGCCAAGTCCCGTATAAATGATGTGCTCACTTTTGTTGCTGAGACTTTATGATGGACTTGGTTATTGGCAAGTTTGAATTTTCCTGCTTTCTCTAGGGGTATGAACAAGATGATCAAGACGGCAGTAGTGGGAGCGAGTGGCTATACGGGTATGGAATTACTACGTTTGTTGCTGATGCATCCGAATGCTGAGCTCTGCTGTGTGACTTCGCGTCAGTACGCTGGGCAGGCATTGTCTAAGGTGTTTCCTCGCTATAGAGCGGCGGCTGGATCTGAGCTGGCATTTAGTGAGCCGGATGCGAAGACTATCGCGGCGAGTGGTGCTGAGGTAGCATTTCTTGCCCTACCTCACGGTGTGGCGGCTGAGTATACGATCGCGCTGTTAGAGCTAGGTATCAAGGTGATAGATCTGAGTGCGGACTTCCGTCTGAATGATGTGGATGTTTATGAAGAATTTTACGGTACGGTGCATCCTGCGCAAGAGTTACTAAAGGAGGCTGTGTATGGCTTCCCTGAGGTGAGAGCTGAGGAGATAGCGAAGGCTAGATTAGTGGCCTCACCTGGTTGCTATCCTACGAGTGTGAGCTTGCCATTACTGCCTATGTTAGAGGCGAAGTTGATCGACCCGCAGAGCATCGTGACTTGCTCGATGAGTGGGGTGAGTGGTGCTGGCAAGACGGGGAATGTGATGTTCTCCTACTGTGAGGCGAATGAAAGTGCGCGCGCGTATTCAGTGCCGAAACACAGACATTTATCTGAGATAGAGCAGGAGCTAAGCATCGCGGCTGGTGAGAAGGTGATGATGTCATTCACTCCGCATCTGATCCCTACTCATAATGGGATATGTAGTACTACGTCTGCAAAATATACTGGCACGGAAGCGGATCTTGAGAAGGTGGATGTTATTTTCAAGGAGGCTTATGGCGAGTCATATTTTGTTAGGTTACTGGGGAAGGGGAAGCCTGCTGATACGAAGAATGTGACCCGCACGAACCATATTGACATCGGTTGGGACTATGATGCGCGTACTGGTAGACTGATCTTGATGAGTGCTGAGGATAATCTCGGTAAGGGAGCAGGCGGGCAGGCGATCCAGTGTTATAATATCATGTTCGGCCTCGATGAGACGGCTGGGCTGAAAAATTATTAATCATATTAATGGTTCTTATAACCTTAATTCCTTGAGTAATTCTCATGGATGGCGATACACGCATCACCTTGATCCGTGATGGTGTGGTGGAGGTGTTGCCCCGAGATCATCGTAGTAAGATGTCAGCAGATGTGACCTATCTGAATAGAGCGATGGGCTAAACCTGAATTCCAAGGTGGACTATAAGGAGCTAGCTACTGAGAAAGGTGATGTGTTCTTGATGACGTCTGATGGAGTGCATGAGTATATTTCTGATAAAGATATCTTAGAGTCATTAGAGAAGGATGAGTTAGACCAAGTATTTGACTATCTAACAGCTTTGTTTGTTAGAGTGGATAGTCTCCCGGAAGTTTTTTTATTTAGAGTTGTTCATGTGATGAATGAAGAACGTTCATATAAAGTGGTATGCATGATGCTCATAGAAGATTTGATTGTAACAAAAATAAATTTATGAAAAAAACAACAAAGAAAATAACAGTAATCTCAGCAGCGCTGAGTATTGGGGTGTTTAGCTCTCCAATGCTCTGTGCTGAGCAACTCGATGTGGAGAAGGACACACTAAAGTTTGGGTTTATTAAGCTTACGGACTGTGCTCCTATTGTAATAGCAAAAGAGAAGGGCTTCTTTGAGGAAGAGGGTCTTCAGGTGGAAGTGGTTGCTCAGCCGAACTGGAAGCAGCTTCTTGATAATGTGATCAATGGTGAGTTAGACGGGGCGCACATGCTTTCTGGTCAACCTATCGCAGCTACTATTGGTTTTGGTACGAAGGCGCATATTGTTACTCCTTATACTCTCGACCTTAACGGTAATGCGATTACTGTTTCTAATGCTATCTGGGAGCAGATGCAGGAGAATGATGAGAAGTTAGATTCTGATAATCCTCCGCACCCAATCACGGCTGATTCACTCAAGCCAATTGTGATGGAAGCTAAGGAGGCTGGTAAGAAGCTTCCTATGGGGATGGTATTTCCAGTATCTACGCATAACTATGAGTTCCGTTACTGGTTAGCAGCATCTGGAATCCACCCAGGTATGTATACTTCTACGGACATCAAAGGTTTCACTGATGGTGATATTGAGCTTTCTACTACGCCGCCGCCACAGATGCCATCTACTCTTGAGTCTGGTAAGAACGTAGCTTACTGCGTGGGTGAGCCATGGAATCAGCAAGCTGTAGCTAAGGGCATAGGTGTGCCAGTGGTGACAAATTATGATATTTGGAAGAATAACCCTGAGAAGGTATTCGGTGTGACTAAGGCGTGGGCAGATGAGAATCCACAGACTCTTATCGCGGTGACGAAAGCTTTGATTAAGGCAGGTAAGTGGCTAGATGCGACAGATGCTAGTGGTAAGCTTACTAACCGTGACGAAGCATGCCGTATTCTTTCACAGAAAAACTATGTAGGTGCTGATTTTGATGTGATCAAGAATTCGATGACTGGCTTCTTCTTTTTCCAGAAGACGGATAAGCGTCCTCTTCCAGATTTCAATGTGTTCTTCAAGTATCATTGTTCATACCCTCATTATTCTGATGGTATTTGGTTTCTTACTCAGATGCGCAGATGGGGACAGATCACAGAGTCTAAGCCATCAGCATGGTACCATGAGACAGCTAAGAGCGTGTACCTTCCTGAGGTTTACCGTAAGGCGGCTGATCTGCTAGTAGCGGAAGGAACTCTCACAGCGGAAGAGTTCCCTGCAGTTGATTATGATGGTTATAAGCCAGCTACTTCTGATTTCATCGACGGAGTGGAGTTTGATGGTAAGAAGCCTGTAGAGTACATTAATAGCCACAAGATTGGTAATAAAGATACGGTTAAGTAATTAATCAGCAATAAGAATTGTATGTATGTGTAGAGGTCTCACCTATAGGGTGAGACCTCTTTTTTAGGTGTTGATTGGGGAAGGTTAGCTAGATTATTTTATATATTCATGGATCGCATGAATGAGATTAAGGGTGTGTTGGTCTGGGTATTGCTTTAACTGCTTTATTATATATATAAGACTATGAAATTTTTCTCTAAAATAAAGTACCCACTGTTGAAGCTGATCGATGTCTCTGGCTTCAAAGTATTTGATCCAGTAATACGCCTGCTCTATAATGAAGAGCCGCAGAAGCAGGTGAGGGACATTGTGAAGTATATGGTGTTGCCTATTATCTTTTGTTTCATTTGTATCTGGGCTTGGAATTTTCTAGGACCTCGTCATAAGACAAAGTCAGGAGAAGTTCCTACACCGATTGAGGTGTGGAATGTGGCTAATGATAACTATCGTTTTTCCGAACGTGAGGAGGAGAAGAAAACGGCATTTTCACTGGATGGAGATAAGCGTAAGGAGGAGATTCTCTTTGTGAAATCTGAGATAGTGAAGCTTGAGGAAAAAGCCAGTTTTTTACAGCAAGAGTCTATGCGAGTGACAGAAGAGGTGAAAGTGGAGACCGATGCAAAGCTCGCTCCAGTGAATGCACGCAAAGATGCGCTCAAGGCTGAGATAAAGCAGGCTAAGGCTGAGCGTGAAGCTGAGGCTATAGCTCATGCTGAGAAGCTGATGGCGGGTCAAGTGACACCAGATTCTCTAGTGGCTTTGATAAAAAAGCATAAAGAAGCAGTAGATGAGGAGAAGGCGAAGTCAAAGCTGATTGGCGATGAACTCAATGAGATCCGCGATAATCCACCGAAGAGGCTGAAGGAGGCACAACTCGCTGCGAACAAAATGGAAGACGAGGTGTTACACTATAAGAAGCGTATTGATTATCTAACAAAAGGGAATAAAGAACAAAAGATAGCGGGGTTAATTGAAAAGTCCGATACTGCAATCGCTGCACTAGCGGCAGCTACGACTCCAGCTGAAGCAGTGAAGCAAGCCAAAGCAGTAGTGTCTAGTAGTGAAGCGGCAGAGTCTACGGCGGAGCAGAAGTATCCACCAGCGGCTACTATTTTTTACCAGACTAAGCGTTCTGTAGCTACTGTGTTTGTGGGGTTCCTTATTGCAGCATTTGTTGCTATTCCTATAGGTATTATGTGTGGTCTTAATAGAGTGGTGATGGCGTGTTTGACGCCGATCATTTCTATTTTCCGTCCAGTGTCACCAGTGGTTTGGTTACTTATTTTTCAGATTGTTATTGGAGCGTTTTTCCCAGATCCAGAAACTCATCCATTGTTCATGTTCATGAATAGTCCTAGCAATCCGCTGGCTTTTCTACGGACTGATCCCGCGATGATTTTCTCAGCATGTACAGTAGCGATGTGTGCTCTATGGCCTGCATTGGTGAATACAGCGCTAGGGGTTTCTGCGATTGATAAAGACCACCTCAATGTGGCGAAGGTGCTTCGTCTGGGATTCTGGTCACGTCTCTTTAAGATCATTATTCCTTCGTCTCTACCACTGATGTTTGCTGGGCTTAGAATATCACTCGGTGTAGGCTGGATGGTTCTCATTGCTGCAGAGGCGCTTTCTACTTCTGATGGTCTTGGTAAGTTTGTATGGGATGAGTTTCAGAATGGATCATCAGCATCATTTGCTAACATTATTCTGGCATGTTTCGTAGTAGGTATCATTGGTTTTGTTTTAGACCGCCTTATGATTATTCTGCAGAGATTAGTTTCCTTCGATGACGGATCAGCTGTTGCTTAGAGATAAGTGTACATCATTTAATATTAATTTATCACATGTCCTTTTTAGAAATAGATAACGTTAACGTAGGCTTTGGCCCTCCGACATCTCGCACTGAGGTGTTAGAGAATATAAACTTGAGCGTGGAGGAGAATGAGTTCGTAGCAATCATCGGCTTTTCTGGTTCAGGTAAATCCACTCTAATGAATCTGCTGGCAGGTCTTCAGCCCCCAGATGTGGGGGAGGTGCGTCTGAATGGTGAGGTGAAGACTATTCCAGGTCCTGACCGGGGTATTATGTTTCAGAATTATTCATTGCTACCTTGGTTATCTGTTTTTGAAAATATTGAGCTAGCGGTAAAGTCTGTGTTTCCAAAGATGAGTAAGTCTGAGAGAGAAGAGCATATTATGAATTATATCAATATGGTGAAGCTGACTCCAGCGAGAGATAGGAAGCCTCACGAGCTGTCTGGAGGGATGAGACAGCGTGCTTCATTAGCTCGGACGCTTTCTCTGAAGCCAGAAGTTCTTCTTCTGGATGAGCCACTTTCCGCGCTTGATGCGTTGACACGTTCTGACCTCCAAGATGAGATTTTAAAAATCTGGGGTGGGGATAAGCGAACTGTGGTGATGATCACTAATGATGTGGATGAGGCAGTCCTAATGGCGGATAGGATAGTACCTCTCACAATGGGGCCAGGTGCTACTTTGGCTAAGGAATTCACGGTGAATATGGAGAGGCCGCGTGACCGGCATACGCTGAATGATCACCCAGAGTTTATGCGACTA
This sequence comes from uncultured Rubritalea sp., assembly GCA_937981665.1. Taxonomy (GTDB): domain Bacteria; phylum Verrucomicrobiota; class Verrucomicrobiia; order Verrucomicrobiales; family Akkermansiaceae; genus Rubritalea. The sequence goes on along the minus strand of CALJOJ010000001.1, from coordinate 25,793 downwards.
AAGTCGGAGATTACGACTTTCATGCTTGATATCAACAAGGAGAGCAAGGCGAAGAATCCTGCTGATGTAGTTCCGATGCCGGATGTCCAGCCAAAGGATTTCACCCCTCCTTCAGCTACTCTTAAGTTCTCACATTTGGGTAATAAGTCGATCACTCCGGTGAATGAAACTTCACAATAATATCTTCTAACCAGTAAAAAAATGTCAGAAAAAATTAATTCAAGATTTGTAGAGATGTCTCACCTTGTTAAAGAGTACCCTAATCCTTACGGTGATGATTTTCGTGTAATCGAAGATTTTAACCTGATGATGAAAGAGGGGGAGTTCGTTTCAGTTATCGGCCACTCTGGCTGTGGTAAGTCGACAGTGCTTACGATGCTTGCTGGCCTTAATGAAATTTCCGATGGTGGTATTATCGTGAATGGCAGGGAGATTGATGGTCCAGGACCAGATCGCTCAGTGGTGTTCCAAGCACCATGTCTAATGCCGTGGATGACTGCTTATGGTAATGTCATGCTCGGGGTGAAAAATGTCTACCCTCATGTGAATAAGGCGACTCGTAAGCAGATCGTCGAGCACTCGCTTTCGGTCTGTGGTCTAGCAGACTCGATGAAGAAGTATCCGCGTGAAATGTCGGGCGGTATGCAGCAACGTGTAGGGATAGCTCGGGCGATTGCGCTACAGCCAAAGGTTCTTCTGTTAGATGAGCCATTTGGGCGGTTAGATTCCCTTACTAGAATGGAGTTACAGGATGTGATTATCGACATTTTAGACAAGGAGAAGCTGACGGCTATGATTGTGACACACGATGTAGATGAAGCGGTCTTCATGGCAGATCGCTGTGTGATGATGTCTAATGGTCCGAAGGCTGGTGTGGGAGAGATTTTAGAAATAGACTTCCCTCGTCCGCGTAACCGGATGGAGGTTTTTGAAGATCCTAAGTTCTTTGAGTGCCGAGAGCATTTATTGGCATTTCTAGAGCAGCGTTCACATATCAAGGGACCAACACGCATCTACTCTGGGGGAGAGACGCAGGGCTTTATGAATGAGAGTGAGCTAGAGGCATTCGAGCTAAAGACTGGGGGACTTACTATCTAAGAAGTCACACTCAGTTCAGGTGTTAATGATAGAGGAAGACTGTGTTCTTTAGAATAGGGATGAGTCTTTCTTATGCGCGAGCGTAGGGCAGAGTTTGTGGATTACTGAGTTGGAAATAAGTATCTAACGCTGTAGAGCAGAGTGAATCTGCCTTGATGAGGTTAATCCCACCATTCTCTAATAATAGCTCTTTCGGTATATCAATGAACTGGACGCGGCCTATGATGAGTTTGGTGCCATTAGCCTTTATATCAACAATATCTTCGAGTGTTAGACCGTACTTGATGATCGATTCTTTGACAGCTGGAGCCACGAATTTTTCCTCTTTATAAAATTGTTCAGTGAGTTCTGTAGCAGTGAATTCAGATTCGCCCTGGGGGTATTTTGCTGAGCATTGATGAGCGGATTCTAACATTTTTGGATGAATGTGGTTGAGGGTCCATTGCTTGGTGGAGAGGATATTGTCTAGCGTGTGTCGAGCCACGGAATCTGGTCGCGTGATCATTCCTATCAAAGCAGGTGAGGAGCCTAGATGGGTAATACTGGAAAAGGGAGCTAGATTAGTAGTGCCTTCTGAGGAGGCGGTGCCAACTAATACGATAGGTTTAGCTCCTGGTAAGCTGGTGATGAGCTGGACTTTTGCAAGTTTTTCCATCTCGTCTATGTGATGTGTGGTGATGATCATGTGAGTTACTTAAGATTTTTTGAGTCTGATTGGGCCTTTAAATTGAGTTGGGTCTATTCTTTTTCCTTTTTGAAGGATGAATATTTCCCCTTGGTGTACTAGTCTTCTAGCGGCTTGGCGGGTTCGCTCCATGTACTGGTTGAAGTGGTCTTCTCCGAACACTATTCGTGCCGCCTCACTAGGGCAAATAGTCGTATCAGCTGATCGTTCAACAAGTAATCCAAGGATCTTACTTTCGATTTGTTTGTCTACCTTGTTAGGTTTCCTGCTACTACATTGTTTAGAGCAGTACTGTACTTCGTCCCAGTTATCTTCCCATTTCTTACGCCATTTAAATTCTCTTCCACAGGTTTTACAAGGCTTAGAAAGATTCATTCCTTTTGATAAACGAGGAATCATGCTTTGTACAATGATAAGGAGATGAAAGTGTGAGACGTGATATTAGACTTTAGACGTAAGGTCTATCTGCTGACCTGTAGTAGCCAACGGTAGGGGAGGGAGTGCGTCTAACAGGTTTTGATGGACGCCTCGGATATAGTGAAATTCATCCTTAGACTGAGTGACTATAAATCGGCTTATCTTGAACTGGAAGATGATGCCAGTGATGATGAAACCAGGTATGCAGAGGGAGGCAACTTCACTGTGCTTCATCATGAAGGCGTAAGCTATTCCGATAGCAAATAGTCCTAGTGCTGACGAGAAGATTATCTTACGTCGCCTCCGTAGTTGTATATAGTGCTCCGAGAAGTAGAAGGGGATCTTGTAAGGCTTACTGAGCAGTCGCTTTAATACCGGAGTGACGATAACTACTGAAAGGATGATCAGTATCCTGAATTCGCCATAAGCAAAAAATGCACACAGACAGATAATAACAAAAGTTACTAAAGAAATGATGTTATAGAGAGGTCTCACCTTTCTCATGACCGTGATAGGAATAGGTTTAGGGCTATCTTCTTCATTTATTGGGATACCTAACTTTGCGCAGATGAGAGGAGATATAAAATGCTCATTAGAGATGAGTTCATTCCCGAAAGAATAGCCATCGTGCTCTAGGTAACGTGTGTTTACTCCGCCTTTAGAATCGGTCTTGGGCGGGGCGTAGGGATTGATAGCAGGGGATTCTGGACGACTTTCCATACGTAGAGAATACTACTAGCTGAAAAAGAAACAAGCCTAACTGAAATGAATCAGTTAGGCTTGGATGATGGAAATGTTTAGTCGCGATTTAACGCTCTAACAAACTAGGCTGTGAGGAAGTCACCGATGACGTCATCTAGGCAGCTGATGAGGTGAGCCATGGTTTCTTCAGTCTCGTTACCCATGTTAGAGATACGGAATGTAACGCCCTTACACTTGCCGTAACCGCCGTTGATGAGGAGGTTATGCTTGGCTCTGAGTGCTTTGATAAATCCTGGTACGTCGAGCTTGCCGTCGTTGTTATCAATACAGAGGAGTGACTGTGACTCGGCACCTTCTGGAGCGAAGTTCTTGAAGCCGTGCTTAGCTGCCCATTCATTGAGCATGCCGTTGAGCTTGCTGTGGCGTGCGTAGCGGTTCTCGAGGCCTTCTTCTACGATAGCATTTACCTTCTGGCGAAGTGCGTAGAGGAGTGCCACACTAGGAGTAGACGGTGTGTTGTTCTTCTCATCCGCCTTTGCGAACTCGAGGAAGTCAAAGTAGTAACCACGGTTCTCAGTGGTCTTAGCGCGCTCTAGAGCGGCTTCAGAAACACCGAAGATAGCGAGCCCTGGAGGAAGCGCGAGTGCCTTCTGTACACCAGCTAGGAGAACGTCGATGCCGAGCTCGTCCATAGGTGTAGGTACTGCAGAGAATGATGAAACGGTGTCCACTACGAGGAGTACATCGTCAAATGACTTCACTACTTTAGCGATCTCAGCAAGCGGGTTGAGCACGCCTGTTGATGTCTCGTTGTGCACTAGAGTGACGGTGTCGAAGCCGCCTTCTTCTAGCTTAGCGCGGACTGCGTCTGGGCAGATAGCCTCGCCCCACTCGACTTGAATTTTCTCAGCGTCTTTACCGCATGATTTAGCAACGCTGAACCACTTATCAGAGAATGCACCACAGCAGAGGTTGAGTACTTTTTTCTGAACGAGATTTTGAATAGCTGCTTCCATGACACCCCATGCTGATGAGGTGGATAGGTAGACATTACGCTCAGTACCTGCGATTTTTTTGAGGTTTGGCTGGATAGAGGCGTAGAGAGCCTCGAAGTCACCGCCACGGTGGCCGATGATAGGCTCAGCCATCGCTGCATAAGTTTCTGGTGCGATATCGACTGGTCCTGGGATATATAGTTTAGGTAGAGACATTGTGGGATTTATTTGGAGATTTATAGGCTAAGTGTAAAGGGTAAAGTGTGCGAACGGCTTTGTTTCATTATGATGGAATCCAGCATTTCTAACCCGCTCTACGTTGTTTCTTAGTAGAGGTGGAAACTAGCTCTACGATGAGGCGGTGGAGTACCATGCGGTGGTCTAGGCCTGTTGTGACTAGGTTTGTATCTGCCTGCAGGGCTGCTTCTAGAGCTCTGCGGAGTGCGTGCATCGGGTAGGCGCTGGCTGGGCCTAGGGCTTGTGATAGTCCCCAGGTGTTGACTCCGCCAGTTTTCTTTTGCGGTAGCCACATGGTGTCACTATTAGGGATACCGGCGAGTACTTTGCCTATGCTGAAACGATCTAACTTCTTGTTTGGAAACATTTCCTGAACAGCCTTCGCCATGAAGAGATTTCGGATAGTGGGGATGAGTGAGGCACGGATGATGCCGATGGCTGACTCACCGCGAGCCAGCTGCTGGTCGATGAGCTCTAGTGCTCGATTCGCGTCTGCCCTCTGGATGGCATTGCCGATCTCGAAGACGACACCAGCGCGTGAGAGTGGTACTATTTTACGCACGTCATCTACGCAGACTTTCTCACCTCCTTGACCTACGTATAGGTCGAGCTTTTCTAGCTCACAGACTATCTGGCGGGTGTCTTCACCGGCGAGGGCGACGAAGAGCTCTAGCGCGTCGTGCTCGAATTCTAGCCCGAGGGGCTTGGCCTTCTTTTCGACGAGAATAGAGACTTCTTCTTCCCAGCCGTCACGTGAAGTGTCTATCTTGTTGTGCTCGATGAGGTTGGCATTCGCCTTCAGCCATTTATAAAATCTACGACTCTTGTGAATGGCAGAAGCAGAGATGATGAACTCTACATCACTACCGATCCCCGCCTCTAAAGTTTCTAACAATGCCTCGACACCTTCCTTAGCACGGGCGGCCTCACCAGTACGGTCAGTGCCCATGAAGGTGGCGCGCTTCAGCCAGACTACCTTCGCTCCACCGAAGAATGGCAGAGTGAGTAGCGCCTGGATCGTCTGCTGACAGAGCTGGTGCGCGTGTTCTGCATTATCAGCATTACCATCGATGAGATCGTTCGCGAAGTCATCTCCATCTGCTGGCTTGAGCGAGTTGAAGAGCTTTAGGGCTGCTTCTGCTACAGAGCCATCGTCAGTTCCGTAGATGAGGTGAATGTTAGGTTTGTCAGGCATTTTTGTTATCTCTTTTCTAATCTGAGGGTGGGTATCCAGCAAGCATTTTTCTGTATTGCGCTGATGAAAAGTTCAGCCTATGTTGTGGCAATGGATTGGGAATTAGCAGCTGAGAAAATTTTGATCACCATGATGGGGCATCTAGGGTTTCAAGTGCAGGTGGCGCAGGAGTCAACCGATGGTGGGCTCTGCCTTCATATCAGCACGGAGCATAGTAAAAGTGTCATCGGCAGAAATGGCGACCGTCTCGAAGACATCCAGTACCTCGTGAATAGGATCCTCCGAAAGCACTATCCAGAGGCGCCGCGGGTCAAGGTGGACTGTGATCTATATCGCCAAGAGCAAGAGACTATCCTAGTAGATAAAGCTAAGGAACTCGCAGTCAAGGCTATCGATACTGGTAAATCTATCCGTACTCGTCCCCTCAATGCTTACTACCGCCGCATCGTGCACAATGCTCTGGCTGATGAAGCAGTAGAAACGCTCTCACCAAGGTCTCCGGCACGCTACAAGCGGGTAGAAATCACCCCAAAATAAACAGTCTAACAACATGGCTATGATACACGACACCACACGACTGGTAATGACGACAGATCTGAACCACCATGGATTTCTCTTTGGTGGTACTCTCTTAAGCTGGGTAGATGAGGCTAGCTTCATCGCCGCCAGTCTAGATTTCCCTACCGGGAAATTTGTAACGATCGGGATGGATGACGTAACCTTCAAGCACGGCGTAAGCAATGGAGCGATCTTAGTCATCCGCTCTGAACAGCAAAAGGTAGGCAGGACGTCCGCCACTTATCTAGTAGAGGTCTTCTGCGGTAGAGGCGATGATGCGCAAGCGAAAGACATCATCTTCACGACCAACGTCACCTTCGTGAATCTAGATGAAAATGGTAAGAAAAAGGCGTTACCTGTTTAAAATCAGGTTTGTTTCTTGATAGTTTTTAATCGTTTTACCAGCTGATTTTTATAGAAGATAGTATTTCTATGTTCATGATTTGAGTATCCGAAAATATCTGGGCTAAAGGTGACTTCAGGGTCGGCTTGTACCCATTTTTTCTCCTCTGCGTAGTAGCAGGAAATTATCATCGTGCATGGCTTAATTTAAAAACTATTCTCACAATGTCACTCACGAAAAGAGTGACATGATGCCGTGGATGAGAGCTCCGATGAGGAAGTATCCGAAGAATGTGATCCATATTACCCCTGCACCTCTAGCGAACCAATTCTTCCCAAGACCATCTGCAGCCATTTCTACGAAGAGACCGAAGTGGTTGATAATGATTAGTGGCACTAATAATCCCAAACTGGCATTGACGATGGGCTTTCCAGGTGCTGAAGGGAAGATAATAGAAAAGATGAAGAGCAGTGAGCCGCAGACTGTCAGTATGAAGCAAAAGGCTCCTATTGCGCGAATGAGGATACGTCGTTTTGCTCTCGCAGGAGTGTCTAAATACTTCTTTCCAACTACGCGAGTAGTGCCCTGAGAGGAGCGCTTCGTATCATCACGAAACACATCCTTAACATTAAAACGTTGGCAATCCATAGCTCAGATAGTGTCGTGTATTCGATTAGATAGCTATTATAAAAACGTGAGTAATTTTTACTTATTGAGAGCGCATTTTTCTATATCGGCTTTATGAGCATCATAGCGGTTCTCTGGGTTCTATGAATTGGTTTTTATTCCATAGGAGTGAGATCTGAGGGTATTTTAAGGGAAGATTTCTTACCTTAATTTCCGGATAATTAATTTGGAGTTCTTGGTAGTTTCGCTTAAGTTAACATAACGATGTGAAAAATGGGCTGTGAGGATGATAATAGACTTGTTTATGCGTGTCTGGGTGAGTAATAATATCTGTATGAAATAAAGGCTGATTGCCAACCAATAACTAAAACTATGAAACGAAATACAATATTTAAGATAATGGCTTCAGCTTGTTTACTGGGGAGTTCTGCTGCATATGCAGAGGAGACTAAGTCAAGTGATGGAGCTAAGCTAGGTACCGTAGATATTGAGCGAGTAAAGCTCGAAGGTATTGGACCAGGAGGAGATTCTAAGGTATCTCGCCGTGACCCTAGTGATGTGATCAAGGTAGGTGACTACTACTATGTTTGGTACTCACGTGGTCCAGTAAAAACTGGCTATGATGCTACTGTGTGGTGCGCTAAGTCTAAGGATGGCCTGAAGTGGGAAGAAGTAGGTGAGTCTGTAGGTAAGAGCACGGTGGCTGGAGCGTGGGATGAGGCGAGTGTGTTTACTCCTAGTATTCTTGTAGCTGAAGGTAAGTACTGGCTCTTCTATACTGGTATTTCTAAGAATATGAAGGTGAAGCCAGATTCTAAGATAGGTATCGCTGTGTCTGATTCGCCAGAAGGTCCATGGGAGCGTCTTCCTGAGAACCCGGTGCTATCTAGTAGTCCTAATAAAGGAGATTTTGACAGTCATCTCGTGGATGATGCCTGCTTATTAGTGAGAGATGGTAAATATTATTTCTACTATAAGGGTCGTCAGTTGGGTAAATCACCCGCACATACTCAGATGGGTCTGGCTATCGCTGATAAGCCAGGCGGACCATATGTACGTCATAAGGATAACCCGGTGTTCCCAGGTAACCACGAGGTAGTAGTGTGGCCACAGGGAACTGGTGTGGGAGCAATGATCGGTAAAGTAGGTCCTGCAGATAAGGTCCGCACGATGCAGTATTCGGAAGATGGTCTCACATTTAATGCCACTCATACTACGAATGGCGTTGCATTCGCTGGTGGTACATATAGGCCAGAAGCATTCACAAATAGCAATAAAGGTGAAGTTCCTGCTTGGGGAGTTGAGATCGGTAAGAGTGGTAAGCTCTATTGTATCCAGCGCTTCGAGCTAGAATGGAAGGCTGCCGAGTAAGTGATATTTACTTAGCATCACGTTTTTACAATCCCGCTAGTTATTCACGTAACTAGCGGGATTTTTTTTGACAGGGGTAGGTTTAAATTATTCGAAATGGAGAGGGGTAGGTTACTGGAGCCTTATATATACTGGTAGATAGGAAGAAGTGAATCAGACAGAAAGGTTCTATGGCTGTCCTGGGTAGGTCTTGATGGTTTGGTCTGCAGGGTAGGTCTTTGTGGCTAATGTTTTGATATTAGCCCAGGTCGTTTTTGCATCTTCGGGAAGTGATTTTTTACGGTTATTAAAGTGGTCTTTGGTTTTTCGGATATATTTGTAAGCTGTTTCGTAGGCGAGTTGGTGATCAGATTTTCCTGCATTGATTCCTGCTGCTGCTGGATTATTTCTCTCCCAGAGCAGCTGACAGACGCGCTCGAGAGCTGGTGCTGAGTGCTGGATGCTGAACATGGAGGTGGCCCAGATCTGTGTGTAGGCATTGATTGCTTGGTCTACTTTTAGTTGCTTATCGTATGAGCGAGCGAGCGTGGTGAGCACGCTGAGATTATGTGTCTTAGTGCTCTGAGGGTATTTAAGGTAGATGGTGGATTGGTTTTCGATGTCTTGCCAGTCTGGCTGTGGCTCATCTAACAGAAGGTTAATGAGGTGGTAGTGCGCGGTTGCTCTGGCTTGGCTAGGGGTGAATGGGTTGACTAATATTTCACTAAGTTGCGTCTTAGCTAGGGTTATTTGTTCAGAGTTGTTAGAGTTGGTTTTTAGTAATGCGAGTCCGAGTTTTGCTTCTGTTTGCTTGATCGTGGAAGGCTGGTCGATGATGGTCTGGAAATATTCTTCAGCTTGGACTGCGTCTTTACCTTTATTTACGGATGTCAGGTGGGTGGCTATTTTGAGTAGAGTGAAGTTATCTAGGTCAACTGGGCGAAAGTTACTTATGAGGTCTTGGTAGTGTTGGCTGATCTGTTTCTCTATGTTCGTTAGTGCTGTTAGATCTGGGGTTCCTTGAGCACGGATGATGTCTCGTGTGCGTTCTAGGGTTTCTAGTTTTGCGACGATGATAAGAGCTTTGTGGTATGCAGAGGTGGATATTTTTACATCATCTGTTAGAATACGAATAATTTCTGATACAGTTGTGCCGTCTTTACGTAGATAGTATAGGTAGGTTTTCAGGGCGGTTTCTACACCAGCTGTGTTTGGTGTATTGTTATGCAGGAAGAGGTTTTTCTCTAGTGTGAGTTTGACTGGTTCTTCTGGGTCAGATTTCTCTATGGCTGTAATGGCTGAGGTGAGGATCTGGGTGTAGTATGGTGAGGTCTTGGCATCTGGGAGAGAGATGAATTTCTCATAGTAGGTGATGGTCTCAGCTAGGCGCGGGTTGATGATGCCGTTCCAGAGGCGCTTACCAAGTGTGTTGATAATATGGTAGTATGCTTCGTCACGAGCGTCTGTATTTCCATTCCTTGTTGCTAGCTGGATGGCATCTGCGTAGTGGGCTACTGCTTCATCTTGCTGGGCTAGAGTGATGCGAATATTTCCTAACAAGATAGCTACTGATGGAGCGATCTGGCTGCGACGTAGTTCTGGTGATTTATATAGATCATCTGATGGGTTAATGATGGGGAGTGTGAGCGAGTCATCGAGGGCGAATGGCTGCAGGCTAAGTATGGCTGAGTGGGGCTTACCAAGTGAGTAGAGGGCGTAGGCTACATCGTAGTATGCAAATGGGGTGTAGATGGATGGTTTGCTATCTGCTGCGGTGTGCTGCTGGATGAAGGCTTTTAGTTGTGGGATAGAGTTGTCCCAGTTGAGGAGCTGGTTCTGTAGAGCTGCACGGAGGTAGGCTACGTCTGAGGAGTATAGGTGCTCAGGGTTTCCAGCTGGGTAAGTGTCGGAATGTTGTTTGAGGTATGCCTCAGCATTGGAGTAGTCACCAAGGTAGTAATGGGCTGCTGCACGGATGAAGTCTGCGCTTTGTAATATGGTAGAATCGTGTGTGTTGTTACTTCTTTCAAGGATGATTTCATTAGCAACAGTAAGAGCTTCTTTGTATTGCTGAGCTTGATAAATGGCGCTTAGATAGAGAGTTTGAGTTGGCTTATAAAGCTTGTGGTTTGGGTATTTTGTTAGAAATTCTTTTGCGCTGGTGATGGCGATGTTGGCGTGATCTGGGTGGCCGGACTTAGCTGCTACGTGCACTAGGCCGTAGAGGTCTGCTTCAGGTTCTACTGTGTTTGGAAATTTCGCTAGAATGAACTGGTAGAGTCCGACTGCAGCATGGAGTTCGTCAGGATCATCTGAGTTCTGCAGTGTTAGGGAGCGAGCTTTGAGTACGTTTTGGATCGTATCGTCAAATTGCTCAAGCTGTTCTTGCGGCAGGGTATCTCGCTGAAGGTAATCTTTTGAGTTTCCAGCTAGTTCTTGTTGTTGGAGATATAGTTCAGCTGCGTAGTGTTCTATACCTGGAAAAATAGTGGTGAGCTGATATGAGGTGTTAGCTAACTCTTTGATTGAGGTGTTAAGAATGATTTTACTTAGGTTGGAGAGGTTGCTTAGATTATCAGAGAGTTTGACTTGAGAAGGTGTTGATTCTTGGCTTGTGGCGATGTCTAGGTTCTTTGGGTTTTTAGTACGAACATACTTAATGACTTCAGGGATGATCTCATCGTTTTTTAATTCAGCACTGATTAGTGATAGGACATGGAGACCAGTGATGAGGACTGATGGGGTAGGAGTATTTCGGCCAGAGTAAGTGAGGGAGTCCTTGATAAGGGTGATCGCCTCTTGGGTTTTGAGTTGCTGTTGTTGAAGTTGCTCGGGAGTGAGTTCTAGTTCTGGTGTTTTGCTGAACATGGCATTTTTCCACATGCAGATGGCGAGGTTGATGTTGAAGTCACTTAGGCTGTAGGTATCTCTGCCTGTGATCCGCTCATCAAGAAAACGGCTGTAGGAGTCTTCGGCTGCTTGGTACTGTTCGAGTGCTTGCTGAGCATTTCCTCGGAGAAGTAAGGATTTGATTCGGTATGTGTTCCCAGGGTCGTTGGGTGTATCTACCGCGTAGCATTGATTGAATGATTGGATAGCTGATTGGTAAGTTTTTAGCGCAGCTTGTTTTTCTTCAGCCTGTGCTATTTTGAGTAGGCAGAGACCTTTATAGTAATATGCTGTAGCGAATTTAGCGCCAAATTTTTTCACCCCTGTGCTGTTGTGTTTTGTAATGAGAGCACTGGTGAGGTCGCGTGTTTTCTGCCATTGCCCTTGCTCCATGAGGGAGATGCATTGCTGGATGGCGAGGGTGGCGGGGTCGGTGGATTTTTCAGTTGGTGTTCCACTAGGTGATACAGTGTCTGTCTGGGCTAGCGCTGAGCTACTCAGGCATGTGAAAGTGCCTAGAGTGACGAGCGGGGTAAGCGTGCTGAGGAGTAGAGTTTTGAATATGTGATGGTTGAGCATCATAGTTTTATTAGATACGCTGGAGAGAGTGAAAAAATTAGCCCTAATGTGCTTAAAATGCAATAGGCTTCCCTGAAGATATGAGGAGATAGGTGAAGTTCATTTTTATTTGAACATTAAAAGAGTTTAGCTTACATAGATGGATGACGCCTGTGATGAGTGAGGGCGAGATGCTTATGGAAAACAGTGACTTAGAAGAAATGGTGCGGGAGTTTTTTGCAGAGACAGTGAAGGTCTTGGGGTTACCGAAGAGCGTGGGTGAGATCTATGGTACTTTGTTTATTAGTAAGGAGCCGTTGTCACTAGATGACCTTGTGGAGCAGTTAACTATTAGTAAGGGGAGCGGTAGCCAGGGACTTAAGATGTTGCGGACATTAGGAGCTGTTTCAGAGGTGGAAGGGCTGGAGGGAAGAAAGGTATTTTATCAAGCTGATTTAGAGCTTAAGAGCTTGATGGGTGGGGTTATTCGCGAGAAGATACGTCCGCATTTAGCGAATGCTAAGGAGAAGATCAAGCAGATGGATGCGTGCAATGAAGTGAATGACGCGCATTATGATGAGCGGATTAGGAAGCTAGGTAACTGGCGCAGGAGAGCGGGGATGCTCTTGCCTATTCTTCAGAAAGTATTGGGTAAATAGAGATGTCATTGGAAATGGATACCGAGAGTTTTAGTGAGATGAAATGGTATGTAGTGCGGACGCAAACAAAGCGTGAGCAGGCTGCTGCTGGATACATCCGTAAGGAGCTGGGACTTGAAGTAGTGGCTCCACAGATCCGCTATACGAAGGTGACGCGTAGGGGGAAGGTCTTGTGGAAGGAGGCGATGTTTCCGGGCTATGTGTTTGCTAAATTTCAGCGCGAGCTAAGCGAGAGGGCTGTGTGCTATGCGCCAGGGGTGTTGACCTTAGTGAAATTTGGCGAAGATGTTCCAGCTATTGCAGAGGGCGTGGTCATGCAGATGGCTAGCATGGTAGGGGAAGATGAGGTATTGGATCTAGAGCATTCTATCGAAAAAGGGATGGAGTATGAAGTGGCAGATGGTGCGCTCAAGGGAACGGTAGGTGAAGTCCTAGAGGTCCTGTCTGGTGGAGAGCGAGTCATGATGCTGATGGATATGATAGGTGGTCCACGTGCCGTGGAGATAGATGTTTATAGCTTATTATTGTCTAAGCCTAATTTGGAAGGTGACTGAAATGAAATTAATTGATAATAAATGAGTAGTGAATTTTCTATTTAATGGTAAATGACTTAGGGATGAGTAATGTCCCATTAAGTTCATTTTTTATTGAATTAAATGGGAGATATGATGTCATAAAGGGCACTGACGCTTTCGCAATGAGAGAAGTTCGACCAGATATCAAGACCAAGACAGCAGGTTTCTTCCAGAAAATGGAAGTGCGACCAAGGGCGGCAGCTTGAGAAATTTTTAGTAGTATAAATTAAATCCATTTTGACGAAAATGAAAATAAGTAAAATATGCTGTATAGGAGCAGGTTATGTAGGCGGTCCTACAATGGCTATGATCGCATCGAAGTGTCCTGACATCCAGGTGAGGGTGGTGGATATTAATGCGGAGCGCATCGCAGCATGGAATTCTGAGGAGCTTCCTATCTTTGAACCTGGACTGGATGAGATTGTTAAGCCAGCTCGCGGAAAGAACTTATTTTTCTCTACAGAGGTGCATGAGGCGATTGAAACTGCAGATGTCATATTCGTATCAGTGGGCACTCCGACCAAGACATACGGAATGGGAGCAGGTAAGGCTGCTGATCTTTGTTATATAGAAGGTGCGGCGAGAATGATAGCCGAGGTGGCTAAAGGTCCCAAAATCATTGTCGAGAAGAGCACAATCCCTGTGAGAACAGCGGCTGCAATGAAGACTATCCTTGAGGCTAACTCTAAAGAGGGAACATTCCAGGTGCTTTCGAATCCAGAATTTCTCGCTGAGGGAACAGCGGTGGATGATCTGAGTGATCCAGATAGAATCCTTATTGGTGGTGATCCTACCGAAGCTGGTCAAGAAGCTGTAGAGGCTCTTGCTAGTGTGTATGGAAGGTGGATACCAAATGAGCGCATCATCAGGACTAATCTGTGGTCATCTGAGTTATCCAAGCTCGTGGCGAATGCCTTCCTGGCTCAGCGGATTTCTTCTATTAATTCCATTTCCGCACTGTGCGAGAAGACTGAGGCGGATGTCGATGAGGTGGCTAATGCTATAGGGATGGACTCGCGGATTGGTCCTAAGTTCTTGAAGGCGTCAGTTGGTTTTGGTGGTTCATGTTTCCAGAAAGATTTATTGAATCTCGTTTACTTGAGTGGCCACTTTGGCTTACCTAAGGTAGCTGACTACTGGCAGGCTGTGATCGATATGAATGAGTGGCAGAAGGAGCGCTTCTCTACGAAGATCGTCCAGACTTTGTTTAATACTGTTCGTGGTAAGAGGATCGGTATTTGGGGTTTTGCCTTTAAGAAAGATACTAATGACACGCGTGAGTCAGCTGCGATTTATATTTGCCGTGACCTCATCATGGAAGGAGCCAATGTCGCTATCTATGATCCAAAGGTGAGTAAAGAGCAGGTCTTTATAGATTTAGAATATCTAGGTTTAGAGCGTGCTCAACTAGAAAAGCAAATCATCATGTGTAGTTCATGTGAAGAGTCCGCGAAAAACGCGCACGGAGTGGCGGTTCTGACAGAGTGGGATGAGTTCAGAGAGGTTAATTTCCAAAAAGTCTATGACGGCATGTTTAAGCCCTCCTTCCTTTTCGATGGAAGGAATGTTATCGATGCGGTTGCTGTGCGAGAGATCGGATTTGACTTCTACGCGATCGGAAAAGGGTAAAGGTAAGGGTGACTAAACGGTAGCTACCAACTCTACCTTACTACTCAATAAATAATAAAATCAAATTTTAAACTATAATGTCTAAAAGAATATTAATCACTGGAGGTGCTGGATTTTTAGGATCTAACCTATGTGAAAAACTGCTCAATCAGGGGAACAAAATTTTCTGTTTAGATAATTTTTACACTGGATTTAAAAAGAACGTGGCTCACTTGTTAGATCATGGTGACTTCGAGCTTATTGAGCATGATGTGATCCAGCCGTTACCGGATATTGAGGTAGATCAGATCTATAACTTAGCTTGCCCAGCCTCTCCACCGCACTACCAGCAGGACCCATTATTTACTACGAATACTGCGGTCTTTGGGGTGATTAATTGTCTAGAACTTGGTAAGAAATGTGGAGCGCGTGTTTTCCAGGCATCTACCTCAGAAGTATATGGTGATCCACTAGTACATCCTCAGCCAGAAAGCTACTGGGGAAGCGTGAACCCTATCGGGATTCGCTCATGTTATGATGAAGGTAAGCGCGTGGGTGAGACCTACATGTTTGACTACCATCGTCAACACGGAGTTGATATACGGGTGGTTAGAATTTTTAATACCTATGGACCTAGGATGAATCCTGAGGACGGCCGGGTGGTGAGTAATTTCATCGTACAGGCGCTCAAGGGTGAGGACATCACGATCTATGGTGACGGGACTCAGACCCGTTCATTTTGCTATGTGGATGACCTGCTTGAAGGCTTCGTTAGACTGATGAATCAAGAGGAGATCATCGGCCCGATGAACTGTGGAAACCCAGGTGAGTTTACCATGTTAGAGTTAGCTGAAAAGGTATTGGCGAAGGTGAACTCTACCAGCAAGCTGACTTTCCATCCATTACCAGGTGATGATCCGAAGCAACGTAAACCAGATATATCTCTCGCTAAAAAACATATCGACTGGGAGCCGAAGGTGAAGCTCGATGATGGTCTAGATAAAGCGATCGCTTATTTCAAAAGCGTTATCTAGTTTTATTTTCCTACACTGTTATGAATCCATTCACATTTCATCCGATCTATAAAAAAAGAGTGTGGGGAGGAGACTCCCTAGAAAAAGTGTTTAACCGAGAGCTCCCTTGCGCTTCTGCCCCCTATGGTGAATCATGGGAATTAGTAGATCGCGCAGAAGATCAATCTGTAGTGAGCTCAGGTCCTTTCAAGGGGTTAGGCTTACATGATCTGTGGGTGAACCATAAAGAGCAGGTGTTTGGGCTGGGTATGCCTGAGGTAGACAGATTTCCATTATTATTTAAGATTTTAGACTGCCAGAAAGATCTTTCAGTTCAAGTGCATCCAACTGCCGATGTGGCAAAGGAACTGGGAGGCGAAGCGAAGACCGAGCTGTGGTATATTGCTGCGGTTACAGCTGGAGCTAAACTGTATGTTGGCTTAAAAGAAGAAATTACGGCGCAAGATTTTAGGGAAGCAATTGAAGAAGGTCGAGTTGAGGAGCTGGTTCATACGATTGAAGCAGAAGCAGGAGATTCAATTCAGCTAGATTCTGGACGTTTACATGCCATCGGAAAAGGATTTCTTATATTTGAGATTCAACAAAATTCAGATACAACTTACCGCGTTTTCGACTGGAACCGAAAAGGCTTAGACGGGAAGGCTCGCGAGCTTCACATCGAAGAAGCATTAAAGTGTATCGATTTCTCTGATGTAAAACCTAAGATGGACAATGTAGAGTCCAATATCATCGTTGACTCAGAGCATTTTCAAATAAGCAAGCATACTTGTGAGAAGGATGAACAAGTGATATTTAATAATGATCAGTTTGCTGTTCTCACACTAGTTAGCGGAGTCATGATGAATGAAGAAAAAGAAATTTTTAAGACTGGGGATACTGTATTCATTCCAGCTAAAAGTAATAGTTTACATACTCTAGAAGATGCAGCCTATCTATTAACCATTCTTTAAGAGTGAGGTTTATAGATGATGTCGATTAGTGATCAATGACTTATTCTACTGCTGTTCCCTATAGCCCTTATCCCGTACTTACCAAATTATGAAACGCATTTTCATCTCAGGCTGCTATGATATCATTCATGCTGGCCACATCCAGTTTTTCGAAGAGGCACGCGCATTAGGTGACCACCTCACCGTATGCTTTGCTTCTGATGAAGTTCTCTGGGAGCATAAGCAACGCAGAAGTTCACTGCCGGAAGATCATAAATGCGCGTTACTTAATGAGTTGATGGTTGTTGATGATGTAGTAGTGGGGACAAATTCTGATTCAGGTTTAGATTTTAAAGACCATTTCTTAAGGCTAAAGCCAGACATGCTGGTAGTAACTGAGGATGATCAGTATGGAGATATCAAACGTGAACTCTGTGCTCAAGTAGGAGCTACTTATAAGGTGCTGAAGAAGACACCGCCAAGATTTGCTCCGATCTCTACCTCAGGGATCGTGAAGTGGGTAAAGGCTCCGACACACTCGCCGCTTAGAGTTGATTTTGCGGGTGGCTGGCTAGATGTGCCTCGTCATGCTATTGCTGGTAAATATATTGTGAACTGTGCTATTTCCCCGATGGTCAGCTTACGAGACTGGGACTATGAGAAGCAATCTGGACTCGGCGGAAGTGGAGCATGGGCATTACTCAATGGTAAAGATGGCGTGGAAGCTGAGCTTGACTTAGGAGTGGGTTGGCAAGATCCAGCAGTGATCAAGGAAACCGGGATCTGTGTCTGGCGTAGTGGTCAGCAACCGGTGTTAGATTTTAAGCGCAACGTAGATATGTTGGCTGGTAAGATGGCTATTTTATGGACGGGTAAAGACCATGACACTCCTGGACTAGCTGATAATGAGCGTGACTATCAAATCATCGCAGACTCCGCTGATCTTGCGAGAGAAGGGATTCTCAAAGAAGACCTCAACATCTTAGCAGACGGGATAAAGCTCTATCATAAGAATCAACTAGCTGAAGGGATGGAGCCTTTAGATGAGATCGAAGGTGCGATTGCTCATAAATACTGTGGGGGTGGCTTTGGTGGCTACGCGCTTTATCTTTTCACTGAGACAAAAGTTAGAGATAAAGCGGTCGATACAATGGAGCTGCTGAAAGCAGTAGAACCCTATATTAAGTAATAGAAAGAGTTATGAAAAAAGCGTTAATCACTGGAATCACTGGACAAGATGGATCCTATCTAGCGGAGTTTTTGTTAGAGAAAGGATATGAAGTACACGGGATTAAGAGAAGGTCATCTTCATTTAATACGCAAAGATTAGATCACATCTACCAAGATCCACATATCGAAAATGCTAGATTTCATCTTCACTATGGAGATCTAACAGATTCCTCTAATTTGACTCGTATTCTAAGTGAGGTCCAGCCTGATGAAGTTTATAATCTAGGTGCTCAGTCTCACGTTGCAGTTTCATTTGAATCCCCTGAATACACAGCTGATGTAGATGCTATAGGTGCGCTACGTCTGCTAGAGGCGATCCGCTTTTTAGGTCTAGAGAAGAAGACTAAATTTTACCAAGCATCGACCTCAGAGCTCTACGGTGAAGTACAGGAAACTCCGCAGAACGAGAACACACCATTCCACCCACGTTCACCCTATGGAGTGGCGAAGATGTATGCTTACTGGATCACTGTGAACTATCGTGAGTCTTATGGTATCTATGCTTGTAATGGCATTCTCTTTAATCACGAGTCACCAAGACGCGGAGAAACATTTGTCACGAGAAAGATCACGAGAGCTATTGCTAATATATCGCAAGGTCTAGAGAAGTGTCTATACTTAGGAAATATGGATGCGCTCCGTGACTGGGGACATTCTAAAGATTATGTCCGGATGCAGTGGATGATGCTCCAGCAGGAAACGCCTGAAGACTTCGTCATTGCTACCGGGAAACAAATCTCAGTGAGAGAATTTGTCAAAATGTCCGCAGCCGAAGCAGGTATAGAGCTAGAGTTTACTGGCGATGGCTTAGATGAAGTAGCTACGGTTACTAAGCTCAATAACAAGATAGCAACGAATGTAAATGTCGGTGATGTGATTGTAAAAGTTGATTCTCGTTACTTCCGCCCTGCGGAGGTAGAGACTCTGCTAGGTGACCCCACTAAGGCGAAAGAAAAGCTAGGCTGGGTGCCTGAGATCACAGTAGAGGAAATGTGCTCTGAAATGGTAGCTAATGATCTCACTATAGCACGCGGTCACGCTCTGCTGAAGTCACACGGTCATGATGTCTCTGTAACGATAGAGTAATCGATCTCTTTCTAGGTGAAGCAGATCATATAAGATGAAAAAATTACTCATATTAGGTGCTCGTGGAATGGTAGGCTCTGCACTTGTTAGAGCTGCAGAGCAGAGAGGTGTGAGCCAGATATTGACTCCTTCTAGCAGTGAACTTGATCTCTGTAACCAAGCAGCTACAGAAGCCTATATTGCCGATAAAAAGCCAGATGAGGTCATCGTGGCAGCGGCCAAAGTAGGCGGGATACATGCGAATAGCACTTACCCTGCGGACTTTATTTATATCAATATGATGATCGCTGCGAATGCGATCCACGGATCTTATAAAGCAGGTGTTCAGAGATTACTCTTTCTGGGTAGTTCATGTATCTACCCCAAGGCTGCACCTCAGCCGATGTCTGAAGATTGTCTACTGACCAGTGAGCTTGAGCCCACGAACGAAGCATACGCTATTGCCAAAATAGCCGGTCTGAAGCTCTGCGAATATTACCGAAAGCAGTACGGAGTAGCCTATCATTCCGCCATGCCGACTAATCTCTACGGCCCTGGCGATAACTACCACCCAGAGAACTCTCATGTCATTCCCGGCATGCTAAGAAGATTTCACGAAGCAAAACAAGCTGGACTAGATTCAGTGCAGATCTGGGGTTCAGGAACCCCTAGGCGCGAGTTCCTTTATGTAGAAGATTTAGCGGATGCGTGTTTCCATTTACTCGATCTAGAAACCCCACCAGATTTAGTCAATATGGGATACGGAGATGACATTAGCATTCTCGCACTCGCTCAACTAGTAGCGAAGACGGTAGGTTATCACGGAGAGATCACCACGGATCCATCCAAGCCAGATGGAACACCACGTAAGCTAATGAATAACTCTATACTCAAGTCATTAAACTGGAGCCCAAAAACGGATCTAGCGACTGGATTAACGAATGCGTACCAATGTTTTTTGAAGGAAGAGAAAACTGGTACACTGAGAGTTAAATAATGATTATGAAGGTCATTGATGTCATAGGTTTACCAGTAGCGGCTATCAATTATGCGGAAGCTGTTGAGTGGGTATTTGAGCACGCTCGGAAAGCAGATAGAGCCTACGCAGTGGAAGCTGCGAATACCCATGTGGCTGCGCATGCTAGGCATGATGCTGAGTTCGGTGCGGCGATGCAGAAGTTTGACTTGATTTGCCCAGATGGAATGCCTTTGGTGTGGTCATTAAATCGTAAATTAGAAGCATCTGAAAAGCTCACAGACCGCGTTTATGGACCTAACCTCATGCTCGAATGCATCAAGGCTTCAGAAGGGCAAGCTGACCTGAAGCATTTTCTGTTAGGTGGCTCACAAAGTACACTCGATAAGCTTAACGAGAAATTTTCGACAGACTATCCAGAGACTCAGATTGAAGGTAGTTACTCACCTCCATTCGGCGAGTGGCCAGAAGATGAGTTTGAGAAAATCTGTGGTCTCATCAGAGACTCAGGAGCTAACCATGTATGGGTCGGTCTAGGCTGCCCTAAGCAAGAACTCTGGATAGCAAAGCATAAAGAAAACTTACCTCCATCCTGCTACTTCGGTATCGGAGCTGCCTTCGCCTTCCATGCTGGCGAGGTGAAGCAAGCCCCAGCGATGTTCCAAAAGGTAGGGATGGAATGGGCATACAGACTCTGCGCAGAACCTAGAAGGCTGTTTAAGCGCTACTTTAAGTACAATAGCTTGTTCGTCTGGTACTCGATGAAGGGCTAGTGAGGATTGGCCAGTATATCACATTATTTATCAACTAAGTAACGATTTTGAAACAAATAATTATAGTCGAGCCCTACGCACATCTTAAGCATGGCCATTATAGGGATAAGCTTACCATCTGGTTAACAGAGCTAAAGAAGCTTGGTGTGAGTACGCATCTAGTAACGCAACAAGAAGTAGAAGGTGTCACGGATCTCGCGGTTTCAGTAAGTACTATATCTAGACGTTCACAGAAAATAGCGAGTAAGCTGCCTACCTCGATCTCACGTATCTATATGTTTGTTTGCTGCTATGTACAGGGTATCGAATTGAGTAAAAAATTGGATTGTAGATTACTCGGGCTAACTACGCGAGCAGCATTACCTATCTGGATAGCGAGTAAGTTAAAGGGAGTCCCTCCGAAACCATGGGGCTTCCATTTGATGAACTGCTATTTAAATGGTTTGATGGGTAAGTTGCAGAAAATAGCCTTTAACTCTGTGACGAGGAGAAAATGCCATGTCTTTGCTAACCTACAGTATAATTTAGAAAAACTTCAGCCATATATGGACGTGGCTTACGGCTCATATTTACCTGATCCGATTCAGGTTTATAATCTAAATGAATCGGTAGAGAATTCATCAGCTAAACTGCTGGTTGTGGGAAAAGATGATAATCGTAGAAATGGTGTAGCAGCAGTCCTCGATTGTGTATTACCAGAGACGATCAATGAGCTTCACCTTCATGCAACAGGCGTCAAAGATGATAAAACACAATCATTCAAACAAGTGAATCCGCATGTGAAGATATCGATTACTGAAGGCTTCCAGAGCGCTGAAGGTTTTTACAGAATGTTTGAAAATGTAGATGTCTCTTTGATATCCTATGAGCCAAGCTTTCCTATGGGTAGTGGGAATTTAGTAAATTCACTGGTGGCAGGCACTCCCGTAGTATGTACCGAGATTAGTCATGCGAAGCATCTAGATAAAGAATTTCCAGGCATAGTAGAGTTTTTTGATTATAAGAGCAGTGACTCTTTGGCTGAGGCCATACAAAAGTCAATTTCATGTTCCTCCGAGCAGGCAGCAATATTTAATCAGCAGGTTAGGCAATTACGAAATGATGTTTCTGCAGAAGTAATTGTACGTAATTGTATGAGTAAACTAGGATTGTAAGTTATTTTAAATTATACCTTAAGTGAAATTTGCATAATAAAGTAAAATTTGGGATAGATGCCCTGACATCTTCTTTTGGAAGAGTTGTAACTGGTTTAATTACAGCTTTAATCATTCCATTCTACATTCCTCTATTAGGAAAAGAAGCATTTGGGTTATTTGGTATTTTCATCAGTTTTGAATTAGTCTTTGCAGTATTTGAAGGCGGTTTGGGCAAGGTGCTTGCTAAAGACTTTGCGGAAGACGAGGCAAGAGGTGAGGATATAACCAATAAGTTAAGAACATTTGAGCTTTTTTACCTTATCTTTGGTATAGTTCAGATGTTCGTCTGTTTAGCAGCTGCATATTTCAATGCCTTTAGTTATTTAAAATTAGAATCCCTCAGCACAAACACAGTTAATATTTGCTTAGCGATTATCTCGATAAGAGGAATTTTTGGGAGCGTGCCAGTTGTGCATGATGCAGTGATGATAGCTAGGAGCCAGATCATCCCACTGAATATATTTAGACTGATCTTTTCATTGATGACAAGTGTCGGGGCGTTAGTAGCTCTTATCCTTAGTGAAGGTAATCCGATCGTGTTTTTCGCTACTTGGGTGGGTGCATCCTGCATCAATTCGATAATGAGGCTCAGTTATTGTTGGTGGCATCAAAAAGCCAAATTTTTTAAGACAGGACCATCCTTTGAGTTACTAAAGGTGTACAAGAAAGATCAAGCAGGTTTAATTATGCTAAGCATCTTAATGCTAGTCTCAATGCAATACCCTATATGGATGATTAGTTTTATAGCTCCTGTTGAACTTGCTGGGTTATATGTATTATCTCAGCGGATTACTTTAGTGATTAACGGATCACTCCAATCATTATCGCAACCTATGATAGCACGGTATGTGAAACAAAAAGTGGCAACAGGTGCAGGCAGTGGGGTTCTTAGGAAGATGTCCCATGTGTTGACCATATTTAGTATATTGGGTATTAGCGCGTATTATGCGGTGTCAGAAGAATTGATCAAATTATGGTTTAGCTTCAGTGAAAAATCGTATGCTCCTTCCGCCGTAGCTTCATTATCAGTGATTCTATTATTAGCGAGTATACTAAAGTTAATCACTATTCCCTATTTTACAGCATTACAGGCAGAAAGAAAGTTTAAGCATATCTACATTTCTTTAGGCCTTAGTTGTATTTCTGGACCGATACTAGGCTATATATTATTTCAGTCATATGGTCTGAACGGCTTAGCTCTATCATTAAGCTTCACAGCGATAGTAAATCTCTTATTTACACCTCTTTATCTTAAAACAATCGGACGAAAAGAAGACTTGAAAGATATGCTTAGAGTTTCCTTTGCTAGCATGCTGACAGGAGGACTACTTTACACATTACTAATGGCTATCAATAAGTTGACTAGTGATCATTCAGTCATCACACTCATCTTGTCTGGCACAGTAACAGGACTTTTTATCTTAGGTTCTATTTCTCTATGGGTTAGGTATGAAAAAGACCGAGTGCGACCTCTTTACAAATTAACGTCATCATAGACTGATCTAGTCATATTCAAATGAAACAAAAACTCAAAAATATTCTTAACCTAGTTTTAAAGAGGTTAAATGCTCATGCAACTCCGTTAACGGATCTTGATGAAGTGAAAGGTCTTATTAAAGATCTGAATCCTGTGGTTCCAGATTGTGGTTTAATGAGGTTTGGGCCAGAAGGTGATGGCGGGTACTTGATCCCGGATGATTTAGATGGGATTACTGCCTGCTATTCTCCAGGGGTGCTTGATATCTCTGGTTTTGAGATGGATTGTGCTGAGCGCGGAATGCAAGTGTACCTAGCTGATAAGTCGGTAGATAACCCCGCAGCAGACCACGATTCCTTTGATTTCATCAAGAATTTCATAGGTGTTACGAATTCTAACGGCTTTGTGACAATCGACTCTTGGGTGAAAGACAGTAGCCCTCATGATAACAGTGATCTACTATTACAGATGGATATCGAGAGTTATGAATATGAAGTCATTCTATCGATGTCAGAAGATCTGATGAAGCGTTGCCGCATTATGGTGATAGAATTTCATGTTTTAGAAGAGCTGTTTAATAAGCCATTTTTCAGGTTGGCGAGAAGAGCATTCGATAAGATATTAGAGACACATCACTGTGTACATATTCATCCTAATAACTACTCAGGCACAGTGAAGCATGGAGATCTAGAGGTGCCTAAACTGATGGAGCTCACCTTTTACAGAAAAGACCGCGCGGCATCTACACATCCAGCTATAGATTTTCCTCACCCACTTGACCATGAGAATACTAAAAATGAACCACTTGTACTGCCGAAGTGCTGGTATAAAGGGTAATTTGTATGTAATGGATTTTAATCATAGTATTCAATTTTTTCATATGATGCCTCAATCATAAATCCTCATCTTTTAATTTATGAATTTTAAAATAATTTTTCCAGTAATAGGATTAGTTCTATTAGCGATGTTTCTCATGGTCTCTGCGCTTGGCGGTGGAGGGAATGAATTAGGCACCATCGTAAAGTATATTTCTTATGGTGTTCTTGCGTTAGCTCTTGCGAAGCCTCGCTTTGGATTTTGGGCATCGATTTTCTGCATGGGGTACATTGACTTTATCAAGCGCTTGTTAGTACTTGGTGGTAGTTTCAACTTTGGTGATGTGACGATTCTGTTAGCCTTCCCTCCTATTCTCTGTTATTGCACATTCATTGGGATTTTGGTGAAGAAATTCTTTGCGAGAGATTTCAGTAAGAAAGATGTTTCATTATTAGCACTCTGGTTTGTTCTATCCATGGTATTGGGAATCATGTCATTAGGAGCAATGAAAAATGGAGGTCTGGCTTTCTTGCAAAGTGCCGCCAACTTCGTAGGATATGTTCCACTTGTTTTCATTGTTCCCAATTTATTCAGGAGCGATGTAGCTATTTTGAAGACATTGAAGACCATGGTTCTTTTGTTTATTCCTATTCCTCTGTATGCGATTTATCAAAAACATGTTGGTTTTATGGGTTTTGAAATAGATTACTTAATGACGGGGTATTCATTAGAATCAAGAATTCTGGCGGGTCAGGATTTCCGTTATTTCTCGACGTTGAACTCATCTCAGAATCTTGCTAAATTTGCATCAATGTTCGCAGTGGTTGCACTATTTATTCTTCCTAGGTATCAAACCCAAAATGAGTACTTCAGAGGGTTTGGGATGGCAAGTCGCATTACTCTTTATCTATTGTTTGCCTATGCAGGGATTATTTCAGGTGCCCGAACGGGGGTGCTCATGGGGATGGTCGCCATACCTGCGTACTTTATCTTAAGGTCACGCTTATTGACAATATCTTCCTACATTTTTGGGTTTTGCTCTTTTATCTTCGTAGTGAGTATTTCGAGTTACGTGGTGGAGTCTAAAATACTTAATTACTGGACTAGCGTGATCGAGTCTAAGATGCCTGATTGGCTGGATCTCAATGTAAACTTAAGTACGTTAACCATTCGCTTTGAAGGTTTTTCACATTGGTCAAATCCTGATTTTTGGAAGCCTATAGGACATTCATTTTCAGATCCTGATTATTCATTGACCTTTCCTAGTCATGACATGATTACCTACTTTATGTTGAGTTTTGGTTATGTGCCGATGACGATGATATTAGTTATTGGAGGGTTTCTGATGTTAAAATTTCATCATAAGATTTGCCGGAGAGAGATGTATCATAAAAATTTGTATTTATGTTTAGCCATTGTAGTTTGTATTTTGTTTGGCTGTCTTACAACATCGAATCTATCTACTTATCCTATTAACTTAATTCTCTATACTTTTATTGGCTTTATAATTGTCTCTGCTAGAAGCTCGGTAGAAGAGAGAAAGAGAGAGCAAGAGCTCAAAGACTAAAAAAGCTAAGTCTTAAGTTATAATCAACCTAAAAAATATGGAATCACTTCGTCGTAATATAAAATCCAGACTATCATTCAACACGCAGCAACTTATCGCAGAGTACTGGATGCGATTTAAGATGTTTGATATGACTAAGGTGGAAGAGAATGAAATGCTCTTCATTCATGTGCCGAAGTGTGCGGGCACCTCAGTCAAAGAGGCCTTTCAAGATAATCTAGGTTATGTCAGCGG